>CAJPPQ010000056.1 GCA_905372605.1 Porphyromonadaceae bacterium | reverse complement strand
TCTACGAGCCGTTCCTTATCAAAGAGGGTTTCATCAAGCGTACGCCACGCGGTCGCGAGGTGATGCCGCTTGCATACGAACACCTCGGCAGGAGCAGAGAAGCGGGGCAGGGTAATCTGTTTCAGTAGCCCCAATTTTATTTGACGAAAATACGAAGTTTACAATTTTATTTTATCGTAAATGAAAAAATAGTATTACCTTTGCCCATTGATACGATAGAGGAGAGATTTGTATGCTTGCAACCTCGATTAAAAAAATGCTAAAACTATATCTATTAAGGTATTCAGGCACTCCCTCCCCGTTTTATATCAAATAAATAGTACATATCGATACGGCAAGATAGCTATGTTTATCTTAGTCGGATTCGATGAAATTTATTCACAAACACACAAAAAAAGTTATGTATTTATTCACATCGGAATCGGTGTCGAGCGGACACCCGGATAAAGTTGCCGACCAGATATCGGATGCCATTCTCGACGAATTTTTGTCGAAAGATAGAGGCTCGAAAGTAGCTTGTGAGACATTCGTTACTACAGGTCAGGTTATAGTGGGCGGCGAGGTTAAATCGTCGGCTTATGTCGATATTCAGTCAATTACCCGCAGGGTAATAACCAATATCGGATACAACAAGTCGGACTATATGTTCGACGGTAATTCTTGCGGTATACTATCGGCGATACACGAACAATCGGCAGATATCAATCGCGGCGTAGAGCGGCATAATCCCGAAGAGCAAGGTGCGGGCGACCAAGGAATGGTATTCGGATACGCCACCAACGAGACTGCAAATTTCTTACCACTATCGCTCGATTTGGCTCACGAGATACTATTCTGTCTCGAAAACATTCGCAAAAACGAGCCTTCGCTTATGCCATACCTTCGCCCCGACGCCAAGTCGCAAGTGACTGTGCAATATAGCGATAGCGGAGTGGCAGAGAGAATACACACCATCGTAGTATCTACGCAGCACGACGAATTCGATAGCGACGACAATCGTATGCTCCGAAAAATAGAAGAAGATATAAGGAATATCCTTATACCGCGAGTGATAAAAGACAATCCGTCGATAGAACGTTTCTTCGACAAAGACCTAATACTGCACGTGAACCCTACGGGTAAGTTCGTAATCGGTGGTCCTCACGGCGATACCGGTCTTACGGGTCGGAAGATAATAGTCGATACCTACGGAGGCAAAGGAGCTCACGGAGGTGGAGCATTCAGCGGTAAAGACCCGTCGAAAGTAGACCGCAGCGCCGCTTATGCAGCTCGTCATATCGCTAAAAATATGGTTGCAGCAGGGGTTGCCGACGAGATACTTATACAAGTATCGTATGCTATCGGTATCGCCAGACCGGTAAGTCTGTTTGTAAACACTTACAACAAGGCAAAAGTAAATATGACCGACTCCGAGATTGCTGCCAAGATAAACGATATATTCGACCTTCGTCCGTATTCCATCGAACAACGTCTCAAGCTCCGCAATCCCATATACCTGAAGACCGCCTCATACGGACACTTCGGTAGAGAGACCGTAGTAGAGGGCGGTATAGAGTATTTTACATGGGAGAAACTCGATTACGTCGACCGTATCAAGAAAGCTTTTTCGATATAGAACTTTTTTTAATGGAATTTATTTTGTTGGTGGAGGTTTACTCAGAAACGAGTAAGCCTCCTTTTATATTACCTACTACCGTATGCGGATAGTAGTGTCGGAGTATGCTGCGGTACGAATAGCCTTTGTGTGCCATTACGGCGGCACCTATCTGGCATAGCCCGACACCGTGTCCCCAACCTGCTCCGCAGATTACAAACCTGCCGCAATCGTCTCTATCTACGACGAACGCCGAACTATAAAGATGCGTACGCGATAGCCATCGACGTATCTCGAGCTCTTTGCCTATGGTTGCAGTGTGTCGAGTCCCCACTATTCTGAGGCGTACGATTCGCCCCGAGGCTGTACGCTGCACGGGAACGAGGTCTAAGATACTGCCGAAGTCTATCCCCGAACGCGATGCGACTATCTCCGATATTTCATCTACCGAATATGTTACCTTCCATCGAAAAAACGACTCTGTAGAGCGGTCGTAGTCGTTGAATACCTGCCGAATGATATTACAGTCTGCCGTATTGCAGAAGACATCGGGTGAGGAGAGTACGAAGCTACGTGCCGTCGCCTCGTCGGTAATGGGTTGTAGGCGACTGCCGTCGCTATCGGGCAAGACGGTAAGATATGGGTAATCGACTTCTGCCCAGCACGAAGAGAACCGCTCGGTATACCCTCCGCAACACTTCGAAAAACGAGCGTCGCATATTTTCCCATCGTAAACGAGTACCTCGCCTGCGGTAGAGTCGATAGCCTCTCGCAATGCATGAGGCTCTTGCGACGGTATACCCTGATAGCGTTGGCAATGGTCGTCGGCACAGACATCGAACAAACGATGAGCATCGCGTTCGTACCAACGTATATACACGGGGTCGTCGGTGTCGCTACAGTCGGTATAGAAGGTCGCCGAAGAAGAAGGAGTCGCCGAACCGATAGCCGATAACACCCAGCTACGCGATATTACGGCGTGAGCCTTGAGCAGCTCCACAAACGAGGTGGCGCTCATCTCGGAGGCAATGACCGAATAGATGTATCGTTCCAAATCGATTTCATTGATAGCCACGAGCTCTTCTCCGTCTGTAATTATCACTAAGTCGCCCTCGAAACGCTCGTTGCGGCACTGCTGCCAATGAAACTCTTTGCCGATGACCACGTTTTTCAGCTCGAACAGCGAGCCTTCGCCCGCCTCGAAACGAAGACTATCGTAGTATCTGCCGCCGAAAAGTATTTTACCTGCCGCATATTCGGCTATAAAATCTCCCTCGGCCACTTCGCCGCTCGTCGTCGTGAATCTACCTGCGAGAGAAAACTCTATCTTACTGCATTGCAAGATACCTACCCGTATTTTCATAAAAACCGATGTTGCTACTTACGAGGAAGGAATATCTCTGCCATCATACAGCGAGCCGAACCGCCGCCGTAACGCTCTATCGTCGGTATCGAGGGGTGCAGTATGGTGTCGGTCTTCTCTATTTGCTCTATCTGCTGTGGCAGTAGCGATCGGTAAGCCGTGTCCGACATTACGAGGAATTTCATTCCTATTTCGTTTTCGACTTGTAGCATATTTCCTGCAAAATGGTGCATCTGCTGCTCGGAAATCTCTATTATCGTTTTACCCGAACCGACGATAGACTCCCTAACCCGACGACGTTCTTGGCTGTCGTCGATAGTGTCGAGGCAGACGATAGCGTATCGGTCGGCGATACACATCATTACGTTCGTGTGGTAGATGGGCAGCCTTTTGCCGTCGACCGACTGGAAGGCGCGGAAAGCCACAGGCGTATATTCGAGTTCGCGGCAGAAGAGTTCAAACAGATGAGGGTGTGTCCGCTCCGAGAGGCAGGCATAAGCGATACGATTGTCGCGGTCGAGTATCATAGAGCCCGTGCCTTCGAGGAATTCGCCTTCGTCTTCGTAGCCGGTGAGGTCTATTTTTTCTTTTATGGCAAAGCCTTCGTCTTCGATATGTTGCAATATTTCGGGGCGGCGTTCGAGGCGGCGGTTTTCGGCAAACATCGGGTACAATACCACCCGTCCGCACGAGTGGAACGACACCCAGTTGTTTGGGAAAATACTATCGGGCGTATGCGGAGAGGCAGTATCGCGTACCGTTATCACTTTTATGGCATTCTCACGCAAGAGTCTGACCATATCGAGGAATTCTGCCCGTGCTTGATCTTGGATTTGAGTGGCGGCTGTGTTGTCGTTTTTCTGGAAATAGTTGTTTTTTGCCGTCTCTTCGTTAAAGCCGAAAAGTATCGGCTCTATCATAAGGATGTTCGATGTGTTTTGCATTTTGATTTGATGTTAAATTAAGGTTTAAGATTACTTTTAACGGACGATTTATCAGAAATCGCTCGAGCAAAGTTAGATATAAATTTTGATTTATGCAATTGTATCTAAATTACTCATCGAAATATTTTGGTTCAGACTAGCAATTATTTGTCTATACACGCTTAAATAGTCGTACTACGGTCGACTAACTTTGCTATACTATCGGGGCTCCTTTCATTTTATTACTCTATTGGCGACAGTGCATTCAAAACAAGATTTATCGTACAATGCGGACAATGAATGGCTACAATTTTGTATTTTTGCAAAAAAAGCGACTTTCGTGCCGATGAAGAGTAATATATTAGTGTTGTTGTGTGTCTACGGAGGCGTCTTGTCGGCGTCGTGCCAGCAGCCGGCGGCAATGCCTTCGTCGTATGTAGCAGGCAATGCCTCAGTCGCTTACGTCGATCGCTGGTTGCCACTCGGCAATCCGGCCGCCATTGGCAGAACAAAAGATATATCGCTCGGTATCATCTACGAAAATAGGTATATTACAAAAGAGCTCTCTACCAAATCGATAAATCTATCGATACCGACTGCGTATATCAATACGGGTGTAAGCCTCTCGCACTTCGGATACTCGGAGTACAACGAAATGATTGTCGCTGCTACGGCAGGGCGTAAGTTTGGGCAGAAGTTGCTGCTCGGAGTCGATATAGTCTATTATACGATCTCGGTTGCCGATGCTCATAAGCGGCGAGGTACTCTGACGGCACAAGTGGGTACTCAGATAGACCTCTCCGACAATCTCACTGTGGCATTGCGTTTGCTGAACCCCGTGATGTCGAAAATATCGTCTGAAGAGACCTCCAAACATCTGCCTACCATACTGTCGGTAGGGCTTCTGTATCGTATACGAGATGAGGTGATATGGCTCGTGGAGATAGACAAAGAGACACTGTCGCCCATACGTTGGGCAACGGGTTTCGAATATGCATTGGTAAAAGAGCTTGTCGTACGTCTTGGGGCTTACGGATATAGAGACTTTCGTCCGACCTTGGGAGCAGGCTTACGCTTCGACCATTGGCAATTCGATATATCGTCGGATTACAACTCGGTACTCGGCTTTTCGCTACTGGGCGGAGTGAGATATAAATTGTAGCACTTTCTTGTAAAAAAACATACGACAGACTCCGAGATGCCACGCTTAAAGATTTTAGACACAGACCCTCTACTACTGCCCTACGGCGATATAATAGAGCAGCGTCATGACAGTATCGCTGCTCGTATCGATAAGCTTACGGCAGGTAAAGGCTCGCTCTCCGAGTTTGCTAACGGATATCTTTACTTCGGTCTCAATCGTATCGGCAGCCAATGGGTCTTCAGAGAGTATGCCCCTAATGCTACTGCGGTGTATCTCTTGGGCGACTTCAATGCTTGGGAAAAAGATGAATATTACCGCCTACACCCTCTCGGCAACGGCGATTGGGAGGGGACTTTCTGCGACGAATCGATATGCCACGGACAGTTTTACAAACTTCTTATCGAGTGGCAGGGCGGCAGCGGACGGCGGATACCATCGTATGCACGGCGTGTGGTTCAAGACGAGTCTACAAAGATATTCAGCGCTCAGGTGTGGCACCCTTCAGAGCCTTTCGTGTGGAAAAACAGTAGTTTCTGCCCCACCACCGACCCGCTGCTTATATACGAATGTCACATCGGTATGGCTACCTCCGAAGAACGTGTCGGCACATACAACGAATTTAGAGAGAACGTTTTACCGCGTATAGTCCGCAACGGCTACAACTGCATTCAGATAATGGCTATACAGGAACATCCATATTACGGTTCGTTTGGTTATCAGGTATCGAACTTTTTTGCCGCCTCATCGCGTTTCGGCACTCCCGACGAACTGAAAGCCCTTATCGATGAGGCACATTCTTGCGGAGTAGCCGTCGTAATGGATTTGGTGCATTCGCACTCGGTAAGCAACGAAGACGAGGGGCTTGGATATTTCGACGGCGACCCGTCGCTCTATTTTCATCGTGGTAGTCGGCGGATACATCCTGCTTGGGAGTCGCTCTGTTTCGACTACGGCAGCGACAAGGTACTGCATTTTCTGCTATCGAACTGCAAATTTTGGCTCGAAGAATATCGCTTCGACGGTTTCCGCTTCGACGGCGTAACATCGATGATGTATCTCAACCACGGGCTCGAGAAAGACTTCGTCGCCTATTCCGACTATTTCGACAGCAATAGAGACGAAGATGCCATCTGCTACCTTGCACTTGCAAATAGCCTTATTCACGAAGTAAAACCCGAAGCTATCACCATAGCCGAAGATATGAGCGGTATGCCCGGACTCGCCGCACCATACGCCGAAGGAGGCATCGGTTTCGACTACCGTATGGCAATGGGTATACCCGATTTCTTTATAAAATATATAAAAGAGGTTCCCGACGAATACTGGAAAGTGGGGCATATCTTCTGGCATCTTACCGACCACAGAGCCGAGGAGCGAACCATATCGTATGTCGAGAGTCACGACCAAGCGCTCGTAGGCGACAAGACAATGATATTCCGCCTTGTAGACTCCGATATGTATTGGCACTTCGAGCGTCGGAGCCGAAACCTCAACGTATCGCGAGGCATAGCTCTGCACAAGATGATAAGGCTAATGACCGCTACTACTATCTGTGGCGGATACCTCAACTTTATGGGCAACGAGTTTGGACACCCTGAGTGGGTCGACTTCCCACGCCAAGGCAATGGCTGGAGCTACAAATACGCCCGCAGGCAATGGAAACTTGTCGACAACGAGCAATATCTATATTCAGACCTCAACCGTTTCGACCGAGATATGATACACCTCATATCGGGAGTCGGAGGTTTCGAGCGTCTGCCTATAGACAAGGTATGGGACAAAGAGTTCGACCAAGTGCTCGCCTATAGCCGAAAAGACATGCTTTTTGTCTTCAATTTCAACCCATGTCGGTCGTTTACCGACTACGGCATACCGGTAGATAAGGGCTCGTACCGTATCGTACTTAATACCGACAATACGGCTTATGGCGGATTCGGTCTTGTCGACGAGACACTTACCTACACCACCCTGCCTATAGGCGACAGTCACAGACAGCAGCTCAGGCTATATATACCATCGAGGAGTGCTTTTGTTTTAAAGAAAATAGATAAAACCGAATAGTAAACAGACTTTTAAACGAAAAAATACAAATGATAGACATTATAATCACAGGAATAATCATCGGTATCCTCGTATCGGCTCCGACAGGTCCGCTTGGGATACTCTGTATTCAGCGTACTTTGCACAAGGGACGTCTACACGGATTTGTTACAGGACTCGGTGCCTCTACTTCCGATATTATTTATGCCATATTGGTAGGGTTTTCGATGAATTTCATTATCGAATTTGTAGAGCAATATCGCTTTATCATTCAGATAGTAGGCAGTATAATACTTCTGCTTTTCGGCTATATTATTGCCTCCAACAATCCCGAAGAGGAGCTTGCCGACAAAAAGATAGGCACCTCAAACCGCAATCTGTTTAGTACGTATACCTCCGCTTTCGGACTGTGTTTCAGCAATCCGATTATAATATTCTTTTTCATAGCTCTTTTTGCCAGATTCAAATTTTTCTCCCCCTCGTACAATATCTATCAAGTACTTATCGGGCTTGCCTCGATACTTATCGGTACTTTGATATGGTGGCTTTCGCTCACTATGATAGTAGGAATATTCCGCCATCGCTTCAAAGCGAGAGGCTTACGCATACTAAACCGCATTACGGGCGGAGTGCTTATGCTGCTGTCGGTGGCGGGTGTAGTATTGGGGCTATTGGGTAAAACATTTTAAATAAATATGTTTCTAAAAAAAACAGACATAGATGAATATAGGTATAGACATCGGCTCTACTACGCTCAAAGTAATCGTT
>CAJPPQ010000055.1 GCA_905372605.1 Porphyromonadaceae bacterium | reverse complement strand
GGCGAAGATAAGCATGTAGAAAGCATATTGCTTCCTTGTTTGGACACGGGTTCGACTCCCGTCAGCTCCACAACAAACACTGTGTATCTGCAATATCGCAAACGAAACAAACTAAAATAGGCTACTCTTGTGCAGGTAGCCTATTTTTATTCATTGCAAACATAAACTTATAAAAGCACAAGCCGTATCGGAGACTATAAGCCCACCGAGAGAGAGTTTTTCAGCCATAATTACTTGCATTTTACGGTACTCTCAATGTATCGCCGCTCGTCTAACTTTTTTTGCAGCGTAGGCGAGGCGTTGCCTTTATCTTTCGACTTCTGCCACTGCTCGAGGGCTTTCTGCTCGTCGCCAAGTTTGAAGAGGATATCGCCGTAGTGTTCCAGTACGTCGGGGTCGTCGCCGTATAGCAATGCACGTTCGATATGGAGTTTCGCTCCGTTCAGGTCGCCTTGGCGGAAGAGTATCCAAGCGTAAGTATCGATATAAGTACCGTTTTTCGGCTCGGCAATGATAGTCTTACTGCTCATCTTCTCGGCTTTTGCAAGGTCTGTATTGCACACGGCGAGGTAGTAAGCATAGTTGTTGAGAGCGATGACGTTATTGGGGTTGTACTCGATAGCCCGTTCGTAGCAGCCGAAAGCCTCGGTGTAGAGGCTGTCTTGAAGCATAAAATCGCCCTTGATAGCGACGATAAGCGATTTGAAACCGTTTTGTTTACTATCGAGATTATCGACATAAAAATCTATAAGAGCTATAGCCTCAGCCTGCTTGCCTTGCTGTATGAGCCCCATCACCTTGTAGTAAGCCCACGTAGAGTTGTCGGGGAAAAGACTCTCGGCTTCGTCGGCAATTTTCATCAGTTTATCGATACTATCGTTGGCAATATATATCTGAGCAAGTAGCGACCAGCTGATCTCGTCGTCGGGGTTGAGCGATACGGCGGTATTGAGTACGTCTTCGGCGTGGACGGTATCTTTGAGGTCGATAAGGTACGCACCGTATAGCGTGTATATGGAGCTTTCTTTGGGATAGACATCGATGAGAGTGTGGAAGAAACGTTTGGCTTTGTCGTGTTGCTCGTTCTTCTCGAGGAGGTCGATATGAGTGATGAATATATCCAGTTTCTCGGAAATATCGATATTGGTATCGTCGATTATCTTAGCCATACACCGTTCGGCTTGCTCTTGGTCGTTTTTAGCATTATAATACTGCAAGAAAGTCATATAGACGTATCCGCTATTGGGATACTTGTTCATCAGACGGTCGAGCTGTACGAGAGCCGCTGCCGTATCGCCGATAGTGAGGTAATACTGTGCGGTAAAGGTCTTGTAGTCGATATTGTAGGGATATTTATCTATGAGAGCATCGATTTCGGCTATTGCTTTTTTAGGTTGATTTTTCTTGTTGAAATAGTTTACCTTGGCTATGGTAGTCTCTTCGGAGATACCGTTGAGAGTTTCGATTTTTCGTATCGTAGCGATATATTTTTTATCGTTACCTACTGCTTCGTATAGCTTCAGGAGGCTGTACAGATACGAGGTCTTACTTTTGTTTGCCTTCGACAGTCGCTCGAAAATACGGATAGCCTTGCCGTACTCTTTGTTTGAGACGCAGTATGCTGCTTGTATCTCTTTGTAATAGTCGTTTCGGGGGGCGTATTTCACTGCTTTGAGCAAGATACGATACGACATATCGGTATTACCGACGAAACTGTACATCTTCGACAGCTCGAACCACGCCGCAGCGTTAGTACTATCTATCGAGAGACAATGCCGATAGCCTTCGATAGCGGCTGCAAACTCGCTCCTATTCTTCAATGCCTCGGCGGCGTAGAAAGCGTTGTCGAAACGCTGCTCAGCGGTGCTGTCGACGAGACGTTCGTCGGCTATTTGCTGCATAAAGAGGCTATCGCGGGAGTTCTGGGCAGTGAGCTCGACGACGAACATCGCTAACGCACATAATATATATATAGGTCTCATTTTGTAAAACTACTATTGAGTTAGAAAATACGTTACAAAGGTAGCAAATATTACGCTTGTAAGAGTGCCTAAAATATTCGTACGGCTACCGTGAAATTTCTTTCGGGGAAGAAATTTAGGAGATTATTATCCTGTTTTTACGCTCGACGTCGAGCGTAAAATTTCCCGACGTCGAGAAATTTCAGCGGCGACGTCACCGCCGAAACGGGGCGACGTCAAGAAATTTTGTCGGTGGCGTCAGCAATTTTTGCTCCCGACGTCAGCAAATTTCATTCTTCACTAACACTTATTTATCAGTCACTTACAAGAGGCATTTTTCAAACCATACCCCGATAGTGCGCCCGACTGCTCCGACGAGGTACGCATCAGTAGAGTATCTTGTAACACAACTCTTTGAGCAGGTCTTCGGGAGCGGTATTGACGCTGCCGAAGCCTTTGCTTTTGGCGTCGGTGTGGCGTATGTATCCGATGATACGCTGTAGCTTCTGAATCGGATATAGGCGCGATGCCTCGGCGTAGTCTGTGACGAAATATGGATTGATACCGAGACGTTTTGCTACCACTGCCGACGATTTGTCGCGTAGCAGCTGATAGTATAGCAAGTCGGCAAAGAACTTGAATATCGTAGCCAGTGTTACCTGTACGACGAACGATTTGGGACTCTTGCCGAAATAGTCGACTATGCGAAACACCTGCTCCGTATTCTTTCGCCTCAGAGCAGCCACGAGTTCGAAATTGTTGTACTCCTTGCTGATACCGACATTCGTCTCTACCAAGTCGGGGGTAATGGCGTTGCCCTTGTCGGCTAATATAATTTTGAGTTTATCTATCTCGCTTGCTATTCTTGTAAGGTCGTTGCCGATATTGTTTGCGAGCATCGATGCGGCTTTGCGGTCGATCTGCAAACCTTCGTCGGAGCAGTAGCGTATTATCCACTCCGGTATCTGGTTGTCGTATATGGTAGGAGTCTGAAAGAGTACTCCGAGGCGTTCGATGTCTTTGATATATTTTTTCCGTCCGTCGAGTTTTTCGTATTTATAGCAAAATACAAGTATGGTCGACATTACGGGAGCCTTCAGGTAGAGTTCGAGTTTGTCGATATTGCGTTTGAGCGACTGTGCTTCTTTCACTATCACTATTCGGCGGTCGGAGGCGAAAGGGTATTGGCGAGCTTCGAGGAGTATGTCCTCCATCTTTACGTCTTTGCCGTAGAGTATGCGGAGATTCATATCTTTCTGGTCGTCTGTAAGTATATTGTTCTCGATATAGTCCGATATTTTATCGATAAAATAGGGCTCTTCGCCCATAAGGAAATATATCGGTGCGTAACGCCCCGCCTTGAGCCCCGACATTATTGTATTAAAATTGACTTTGCTTTCTTCCTTTGCCATAAATTACTTACTTTTGTGTCGCCTTTCGGACGATTGTTTTTTACGTATAAAAAAACCGCAACGATGAATCTGCCGAATTTTGAGTTCAAAATTAGAAAAGAAAAAGACAAGTACCAAATCTTCGACCGTATCCGCCAAACCTTCGTGGCTCTGACGCCTGAGGAGTGGGTGAGGCAGAACATTGTGAGCCACCTCATCGAGAATCTGTCGTATCCCGTCAATCGTATCGCCAACGAGGTCTCTATCTCGTACAACAACCTTCGCAAGCGGTGCGATTCAATCGTCTACGACGCCCATTTCCGTCCTCTTGTGATAGCCGAGTACAAGGCTCAGTCTGTAGAGCTTACGCAAAAGGTCTTCGACCAAGCCTCTGTCTACAACCAACGGCTCAACGTACCATACCTGCTCATAAGCAACGGCACGACTCATCTTTTTTGCTGTGTCGAAAAGCGATGTTTCTTCGAGCAGATACCCGATTATCGTACTCTCGTCGATGGGCGGCTGCTATGACGGCTTGCGCGAGAGTTTGTTTTTCTTGTTTTTCTTATTCTTCTTGTTTTTATTGTTTTTCGACTGTGAGTCGGCACGCTGGAATCTCGCCTTGCGAAACTCCTCTACACTTACAAACGATGCATCTTGGCTCACACTCAACTGCGACTTCGACAATATTCTGAGGTCGTCTATCACTCGTTTGTCGGTAGCGTTCTCTTTGTTGCGTTCGATGAGGCTTTTCTTCATATAGTAGCAGATAAGCTCGGTGAGTCGTTGCTTTTTGGCTTCGTCTTCGACGGCAATGGCAGCCTCGATGAGACGTTCGATATTTTTACCGTATTGCATGAAATGGGCTTTGCCGTTGCTATAAGGCAGTTTGGCAGGTTTCGGGTGTATCTTGTCTTTTGCCACAATCTCGAACGGGTAGTCGATATCGAGCTTGAAGTCTGAGATGATGGCAAGATGATCCCACAGTTTATGCTTGAAGTCTTCTCTGTCGCGCAGATACGGGAACATTGTGCCCATTATGCGAATAATAGTGGCGGCACATTTCGTGCGTTCCTCTCGGTCTTCGAGCGAGACGGCATACTCGACAAGGTTCTGGATATTCCTGCCGTATTCGGGCAGTACGAGTTCTCTTTTCGGATTGAATGTTATAGTATTTTTCATCTAATAAGATTTTATTATTCTGTAGTTGGATAATGTTTCTTTGCTTGTATTTATTACTTTATCTGAGGTTAGAATAGTTTTTTCGGCTTGGTACCGAAAAATTCTTTCAGATAAAACGGTTCGAAGTAGGCTGTATCGACGAAATCGCCTCGGTCGAACTTGTCTTCTGCCAACTTCACCATATTCCTGCTCAGAGGGACTACATTATCGACAAAAACGGCATTCTCATCTTGTATCGCTCCTTTGCACTTATCGGCTCCGTCGCCGCAGAAGATTATTTTCCGCTCTCTCAATATATCCTCGAAAGCCCCTTGGTCGATTATTTTGGCTTCGGTCGGCGATAGGCGATTCAGTTTTGTGTCGAATAGAGCAGTATACACTTCCATTCGGCGAGCATCTATCATAGGGCAATATATTGCCTCCCGGTCGACTTCTTTAATGGCTTGCACGGCTATTATTTCGAGCGTATCGATAGCTATGAGCGGTATATTCAAAGCGTAACACACTCCTTTGGCAGACGATACTCCGATGCGCAGCCCCGTGTACGAACCGGGTCCCGCACTGACGGCTACGGCTTGAGGCATCGCACCGTTTTCGCGTGCAAAGGTAATAATTTCTTGCAAAAAAACGGGTAGTAGCCTTGCATGATTCTGAGGCTCGCGGCAAACCCTCTCCATAAGGACTCTATCGCCGTCGGCCAGAAGAGCCGAACATACATTTGTCGATGTCTCGATATTAAGTATTATCGCCATAAATGTGTTATTTCTTTATTTTTAGCTTTTGTCCTATCTTAAGGCTATCGGATTTAAGGTTGTTTGCCCTCTTTATCTTATCTACCGTCGTATGATATCGCTTTGCTATGGAAAACAGCGTCTCACCTTTTTTTACCGTGTGTTTTATGGTCTTCGGGCTATGTGATGGCTCAAGTGCTTCTTCGGTACAAGTAAAATCATTGTCTTCGACTATTGCCGGTTCGTACGGCTTATCGACAGAATCGGTCGGTGTCGCATTCACAAGCAGCCTCTGCCCTATTCCGATGTTGTTGCCACGTAGGTTGTTGAGAGCCTTCAGACTATCGACAGATATGCGGTAATGCTTTGCAATCGAGTATAGAGTCTCGCCCCTACGTACGATATGAAAAAGCCCGTCGGCCACTTCGGTTTGTTCGATGCACTCTACCTCTTCGGGCATAGATGGTGATGTATCGGATATTTTGCCGAATACACGTGCTGCCGATATATAACGGCTCGCATAGTACGGTTCGCTCGACTTCGATACTATTACGCCCCGCTGTGTAGACGAGTGTATAAACTCGAATACTCCGTTTTCGACCGAATCGGAGACCACCATACCGACGTGTCCGATACGTTTGCCGTGTCGCCTACCTGCGAAAAAGACGAGGTCGCCTTTCTTGATATTCTTTCGTTTAACATTCGGATAACTATGATATTGCTCGGTACCCGTACGAGGCAAGTCTACCGAAAAGTTTTTAAATATATAGACCATAAAGCCCGAACAGTCGAAACCTTGCGGCGTATTGCCACCGTATCGGTAGCGAGTACCAAGAAACGAGCGACTGTAATCGACTATAGCGTTTACGGTATCGGTAGTAGCGTTGTACGACTGTCGGCTCGATTTTGGCTTACGCCTTGCAGCACTTACGTCGGCTCCGAATGCAAAGGATGATGCAAAGAATAGGTTTATAAGCAGTAAAACAAAAAACTTTCGTGTGCCCGTATCAAATCTCATATTGCCCCAAAATCCTTTAATACTCTATAAATGCGGTGTACCGGCAGCCCCATAACATTATAAAACGACCCTTCGATATGCTCGATACCTACGAAGCCTATCCACTCCTGTATGCCGTAGCTACCCGCCTTGTCGAACGGGCGGTAACGTTCGATATAGTAATCTATATCTTCCGTCGAGATATGAGTAAACCAAACCTTTGTCGATACGGCAAATACTACGCTACGCTCTGCGGTGGTAATAGCCACGCCCGTTATCACTTCGTGCATACGCCCCGATAGTGTTTGCAGCATAGAGCGAGCCTCTTCTTTGCCCGATGGCTTGCCGTATATCTTGCCGTCGACCACTACAACGGTATCGGCTGTAATGAGCAATTCGTCGTCGGCAAGGGGCTGCAGAGCCCCTGCCTTGCTGCGGGCAAGATAGGGAGCCACCTCACCCGCAGGCATATCGGCGGGGAATGTCTCTTCTGCGTTGTCGAGTGTCTTTACCTCGAAATCTATATCCAAACCTTTGAATAGCTGCTGTCGTCGTGCCGATTGAGAACCAAGTACGATGCGATATTTCTTCTCTTTCATTCGCTAATACTCTCTTTGTGTGAGCGGAAAGTTTTGCAAAGGTACAATTTTTTGCCCTCTTTCTGCTCATATCGGCTCATTTTTTTAGTAATTATCAAAGTCTATCCGAACTTATATCGTTGATTGTTTGGCGTATAAAAACAGAAAGCGAAGCATAGCCTATCTACGTTCTACACTTCGCTTGCAACGGATTATTTAAACTATTATACTCAGGCGGTAATCTTCTTTATCAGCCCCTGCAATACCGCTCCCGGACCGAGTTCGACAAACTCTGTAACACCGTCTTTTACCATATTTTGTACAGACTGCGTCCAACGCACCGGCGATGTAAGCTGAGCTATGAGATTTTTCTTTATATCTTCGGTATCGATATACGGCTTGCCATCGACATTCTGATATATACGGCATATCGGTCGGTCAAACGGTGTAGCCTCGATAGCCTTTTGGAGTTCGTCTTTTGCGGGTTGCATACACGGAGAGTGGAAACCGCCGCCTACCTGCAACTGTAACGCACGTTTTGCTCCTGCCTCTTTTAGCTTCTCACAAGCCTCAGCCACAGCCTCAAAGCTACCCGATATTACCAGCTGACCGGGACAGTTGTAGTTGGCGGGAACTACTACACCATCGATAGTGGCACAAACATCTTCTACCTTTTTGTCGTCGAGACCAAGCACGGCAGCCATAGTCGACGGATTTTTCTCGCACGCTTTCTGCATAGCAAAAGCACGTATCGATACAAGCTTAAGCCCGTCTTCGAACGACAACGCCTTAGCAGCCACAAGTGCCGAAAACTCTCCCAACGAATGCCCTGCTACCACATAGGGATTGAAGTCTTTGCCAAGCACAAATGCCGATATTACAGAGTGTAGAAACACAGCGGGCTGAGTTACTTTCGTCTGCTTCAGTTCGTCGTCTGTACCGGCAAACATTATCTTTGTTATATCGAAACCGAGTATATCGTTTGCAAGGTCGAAATACTTCTTCGCCTCTTTCGACGATTGATACAAATCGTGTCCCATACCTACGAATTGGGCTCCTTGCCCCGGGAAAACATAAGCTCTCTTTTCCATAAAATATTCTTTTTGGTGTGTGATGAATAATTTGATTTTTCGAATGGCAAAATTACAAAAAAACGCCTACATTTGCATTCCGATATTTAGATATGAACGAATAGTATTATAGTACAAATAAATGAGAGCGTTATTCAGTGTAAGCGACAAGAGGGGTGTTGTAGATTTT
>CAJPPQ010000054.1 GCA_905372605.1 Porphyromonadaceae bacterium | reverse complement strand
CACACCGGTCGATATAGTAACATTGGTACCAACCACAGCTACCTGTGCATAAGCTATAGGTTCTCCGACAGTATCTTTTACTACACCATATACGGTATGTCTGTGTGTTTGTGTATTTGCATAAATACCAATACTACACACAGTTAATATTAAAACTGTGATATATTTCATACAAACTATATTTAACTCTCCAAATTTCCGCGAAATTCGGAAGTTTTACATTTGTAGGCAATACTCACTTTTATATATTTTAGTACTATTTTTTATGCAATATAGGTATTTTCTATTAGAATGAAGTAGAGTAGTGGTATAAAAAATACCGTACGATAGTTTATTATTATCGACGGTTATAATCATTTTTTTATTTTATTAACAATCAGTGTTTCGTGTGAGAAAAATTTTTGAGACGTTCTTCCCAGAGTAGCCAAATGATGAATATAAGACAGTAATACAGATATTTAAGTACATAATGGTGCATAAATGGGAATATCTCGCGATGGTCTTTTATGATTAGTGCCAGTGTGGTAGTGCGTAATATGTTGATAAAAAAACATATAAGTAGTCCTATCGGGATAAACCACAATTTGTTTTTCCATCTCCCGTCGGCAAATATCATTATTATCAGGAAGATAAACATCTGTTTGATTCCGCTGCAACTCCATACTATCATTATTCCTTTGCTATCGGGGAAACTTATGATATTCTCTCTAAGTATTGCCGAACTGTCGAAAATAGAGGTGAAAAAGTATGTCGTCTTGGCTATTATCGTAGAAATGAATGCGAAAGCCTCAGACCAATCGTATCGTTTAAGAAAAAATATAGTAGCACTCTGCTCGTCGCCTGAGATACAGAGTTTCCACACTATATCAGCTGCAAACATAGATATGAAGAATAGCAGCACCCCTTTATATGTCCGAAAAAAATCGATTATCGGTTGTTTCATAGCGTTTTATATTTCTACTCTGGCAAAAGGAGGTTCGTCGATAGCACAAAAATCGTGGCGTAAGTACTTGAAATACCCCGCTATAGCAACCATTGCGGCGTTGTCGGTAGTGAATGCAGGTTTAGGTATAAATACCTGCCATCCAAGCTTTTCGCCTCGAGATATGAGTTCGTCGCGGAGTCCCGAATTGGCAGAGACACCGCCCGCAATAGCTATATTGGTAATATTCAGTTTTTTAGAGGCTGATATTAGCTTTTTCAGCAAGATATCTATGATAGTTTTTTGTAGCGAAGCACACAAATCGGCTTTATTTTGCTCAATAAAATCGGGATTAGCCTTAACTTGGTCTCTTACAGTGTATAAAAATGATGTCTTCAGTCCGCTAAACGAGTAATCGAATTCGGCTATATTGGGCATAGCAAAGTGAAATGCTTCGTGATTGCCCGTTTTGGCTAACTTATCTATATGAGGTCCACCAGGATACGGCAAGCCCATAATCTTGGCACACTTATCGAAAGCCTCGCCTGCAGCATCGTCTATCGTCTGTCCTATTATCTGCATATCGAAATAGTTGCGTACGAGCACTATTTGCGAATTACCGCCCGAAACCAAAAGGCATAAGAAAGGGAAAGTAGGGAAAGTCTGTACAACTCCCTGTTCTGCAATGAAATGAGAAAGTACGTGCGCTTGTAAATGGTTGACATCGATACATGGAATGTTGAGTGCAGTAGCGAAACTCTTTGCAAATGAAGTACCTACCAGAAGCGAACCGAGCAATCCGGGACCACGTGTAAAGGCAACGGCATCTATATCTGTTTTTTCTATGCCCGCTCTACGTATTGCGGTGTCTACTACGGGTATAATGTTTTGTTGGTGTGCTCGAGAAGCGAGCTCAGGCACTACGCCGCCGTAGTCTTGGTGAATGGCTTGAGAGGCTATGATGTTGGAAAGCAGTGTGTTATTCATGAGTACGGCTGCCGACGTATCGTCGCACGACGACTCGATTCCAAGAGTGATTATTTTGTCTTTATCCTTTGTAATCATCACATTATCAGTTGAGTGAGATAGTTTTAGCTTCGATAGGTTCTTGCCAAAAAATAGAAGCATATTCCGAGAATTTCTGCTCCGACTCGGTCGTAAAAAATTCTACCTTGCCGCCTTGCGAACAATGCTCCGAAAGTTCACGATGGCGAGTAAGATAGTCTTCTAAGCTGTAAGCCACTATTTTACCTTGTGTAACTACTTTTATATGCTGAGGTACAAATCTTTCGATACTCTTTGCCACTAACGGATAATGAGTGCAGCCAAGTATCAGTGTATCAATGTTTTTGTTTTTAGCTAAAATATTGTCTATATCTTTTTTAATAAAATAGTCGGCTCCCGACGTAAGATGCTCATTGTTCTCTATCAGGGGCACCCACATGGGGCACGCCTGCGAGACAACCTCCACGCTGGGGAAAAGTTTTTTTATCTCGATATCGTAAGAGTGTGATTGTATTGTACCTATAGTTCCCAAAATACCGACAGTGCCGGTTTGTGTGAGGCTGCCGACACTCTCGGCAGTAGGACGAATGACACCCAATACACGTCTGTCGGGAGCAATGTACGGCAAATCGTTCTGCTGTATGGTACGTAGAGCTTTTGCCGACGCTGTATTGCAGGCTATTATTATCAGACAACAATCCATATCGAAAAGACGCTTGACACATTGCAGAGTATAGTCGTATACTACTTCGTAACTGCGTGTACCATAGGGCGTTCGGGCGTTGTCTCCCAAATATATGTAATTATACTGAGGCAATACTTTTCTTATCTCTTTGAGTATGGTAAGCCCTCCATATCCGGAGTCGAAAACACCTATTTTCATCTTTTTGATATAATTATCTGTCATACAGCCACATCTCCTGCTATGTGAGGATGTGGATTGTAATTTATCAGCTCGAAATCGTCGTATTTAAAGTCGAAAATAGACTTCACATCGGGATTTATTTTCATTTGCGGCAATGGGCGAATTTCACGTTTGAGTTGTTCTTTTACTTGTTCGAGATGATTTACGTATATGTGTGTATCTCCCAATGTGTGAATGAGTTCGCCTGCTTCGAGGTTTGTGACTTGTGCCATCATTTGCAGTAAAAGAGCATAACTTGCTATATTGAAGGGTACTCCCAAAAATACATCTGCACTGCGTTGATACATCTGTAAGCTCAAGCGTCTGTTTGCTACGTAAAACTGAAAAAAAGCATGGCAGGGCGGTAGATTCATATTTTTCAAATCGCCTACATTCCAAGCATTTACGATGATACGGCGATTGTCGGGATCTTCCTTTATAGTGCGTTCGGCTTCGGCTATTTGGTCTATAGCTTCTCCATCGTATCCTTGCCACTTACGCCACTGATAACCATATATATGCCCCAAATCACCGTTGGCATCTGCCCATTCGTTCCATATACGTACTCCATTGTCTTGCAGGTACTTCACGTTTGTATCACCTTTTAGAAACCAAAGTAGCTCGTGAATTATGGATTTCAAATGCAGTTTCTTAGTGGTTATCAATGGGAATCCGTCTTTGAGATCGAACCTCATCTGGTGTCCGAAAATTCCTATCGTGTCTGTTCCCGTGCGATTGTGCTTGCATACTCCTTCACTGAGAATTTTATTTAGTAGGTCGTGGTATTGTTTCATTTGTCTGAGTCGATTTACAGTGTGTTAGAAGAGGTTGTATGTGGTGCGTAGTACTCTGAACTCCGTTCGCCTATTTATCTGATTGCATATTGCCTGATAATCGGCAGGTAATGAGGCTATAAAGTCGGGAGTAAGAATGTCGCCTTCTTTAAGAAATCCATATCGTTTTGCTAAAAAAGCGTCTACTACCACAGGTTGACTCTCTCCGTAGCCTTTCGGCACAAGTCTGTCTTTTGCAATACCTTTACCGATAAGATATTCGACTGCCGCATTTGCACGTTTTTGCGACAACTCCATATTGCTTTCTGCCGTACCTACGCTATCGGTATGAGCCGAAAGTTCGATAGTAATATTCGGATTATCATTGAGTAATTTCACAAGATTATCGAGCTCTTTTTGCGATTCGGGTGTGAGATTCCATTGACCGAACTCATAAAAGATGTTTTCCATTTTTACCGGTTTCGATATGGAAGGCAGTTTAAAATCGTTTTTGAATACTTTGCTATCTTTCTCTTTTACAGTAGATAAGCTTTTAGATGAATTTAAATGACCTCTATTCGATGCCATCATCACGTAATTCACGTTAGGTTTTAATTTTATACGATATGTTCCATTGCGTTTTACTCTTTGTTTTACTATAGAGCCATCATTTCCAATGAGTTTAACGATAGCATCCAGAGGCAGACCATTTTCGTCGGATACTGTGCCTTCTACGGCATAAGTGAGTTCGGGCAGTTCGAACCAGTATATATTGTCGAGGTTTTTGGTGTTTCCGCGGTTCGACGAAAAATAACCGCTTGTCTCATTGCTTCGGAATGTTATCCCGAAGTCGTCGTTAGGCGAATTGATAGGAGACAGCATATTGGTTACCTGCCATATACCATTGCTATCACGTTTCGCACGATAGATATCGAGTCCGCCGAATCCGGCATGTCCGTCGGAGGCAAAATATAGCGAACCATCGGGTGCAACAGATGGAAACATCTCGTTGCCGGTAGTATTGATATTTTGCCCCAAATTTTCCGGAACAGACCATACTCCGTTGTCTTTGTGGGAGATAAATATATCTTTGCCGCCGAAGCTCTGTGCTGCAAAATCGGATACAAAATACAAATCTTGTCCGTCGGGTGATATTGCGGGGTGGGCTATGTTTATCGAACTATCTTTGAAAATTACAATAGGTTGAGGTTCAGACCATTCGCCACCACTACGGGTCGACGTCATAATAGATACCGACCGTGGCAGGTTGTCGTCGGCCGAGACACGAGTAAAAAATACGGTTCGTCCGTCGGAAGTGAATGAGCAGACTCCGTCGTCGTCTGAGAGATTGAATTCACGTAGATAAACAGGTTTCTCCCAGCGATTCGAATTATTTTTCCTGACGCTGTAAATATCAAAGTTCAATCGACCTGTAACCTCGCTTTTTTTCTGTTTCTTAGAGACGTCACGATTTGTCGTAAACATAAGTAAATCATCGCCATTGCCAACGAAGGCAGGTGAAAAATCGGAACTTCTGTTTGTATTGAATTCCGAAGCTATACCGATTTTGTAGCGCGATGGCTGCCGAAGCAACTCTTTTGCTCTCTCTGCCGATACTAAACCGTCTAACGCTTCGCGATGTGTAGGGTTTTTCTGCAGAAATCGCTCAAAATTGCGAGAGGCAGAGGCATAATTACCGTTTACCATCTGTGTTTTGGCAAGATGCAGGTATATTATAGAGTCGCGGAACCCACCTTTCATAGCACGATTATAGTAGTTTTCCGCCTTTCTCATATTGAACAATATGCGATTGCATTCGGCAATCTTAAAGTAGACTCTCGATTTTAGATGCTTTTTTTTATTTGGTATATACCCTACAAGACTAATATATTGTTTCTCAACCTTATGATAGATTCCTTCGCTATATAACTGATCTGCTTTGGCTAAGCGAGATTCTACATTACAAGCAGATAGTAAAATGCCGAACGACAAAGCAACGAGCAATACATTTCTCGAAAGCGACACTCTTACAAAAGTGTGCCAAATACTTTTTGATACTGTATTAATACTGTCTATCATCTGTCTGTCTCAATATTTTAAGCAAACATTTTCGACGATGCTTTTTCTACTTTTTCTCTTGCATAATCGAGTGTTATGTTCAGAGAGTCGCGGTGTTCGGACGGAATATCGAACATAACATCTATCATTATCATCTCCACAATCGAACGCAACCCCCTTGCTCCAAGTTTATATTCTATTGCTTTATCGACCACGTAATCAATTACCTCATCATCGAAAGTAAGATTCACATTGTCCATTTTGAATAATTTTTTGTACTGCCCGATGATAGAATTTTTTGGTTCTATCAGAATACGCTTAAGTGTGTCTCTATCGAGAGGTTCAAGATAGGTCAGAATAGGCAGTCGCCCTATAATTTCGGGGATAAGTCCAAAAGATTTAAGGTCTTGCGGAGCTATGTATTGCAACAGATTGTTTCTGTCTATCGATACAGTAACTTTATCTCTGAATCCTACCACATTGGTATTTAGTCTGTTGGCAATTCGTTTTTCGATACCGTCGAATGCTCCTCCGCAGATAAAAAGTATGTTCTTGGTATTTACCTCTACCATTTTCTGTTCGGGATGTTTCCGTCCGCCTTGTGGGGGAACAAGTACTACAGAGCCTTCGAGTAGCTTAAGGAGTCCCTGCTGCACACCTTCTCCGCTAACGTCGCGAGTGATACTCGGATTGTCGCCTTTACGGGCTATTTTATCGACTTCGTCGATAAAAACAATACCTTTCTCGGCTGCTGCTACATTGTAATCGGCTGCCTGCAAAAGACGGGTGAGAATACTTTCGATATCTTCTCCGACATATCCGGCTTCGGTAAGCACGGTAGCGTCTACTATCGTAAATGGAACATGCAGTTTCTTGGCGATAGTGCGAGCCAGCAACGTTTTGCCCGTACCTGTGGCACCTACCATTATAATATTCGATTTTTCTATTTCTACATCGTCGTTATCAATGTGTTGCGATATGCGTTTATAATGATTGTATACCGCTACCGAAAGGAATTTCTTAGCTTCGTCTTGTCCGATAACATATTGATCGAGAAATTCTTTTATCTGTCGAGGTTTAGGCAGGTCTGTATTGTCGATATTAAACTCTTTGCTTCGTCGTTCAAATTCCTCTGTAATAATACTATGAGCCGACTCTATACAGTTGTTGCATATATACGCACCGATACCGGCAATCAACAAATCAACATCTTGCTCGTTTCTACCACAGAAACTACATATATTACCTTTTTTTGCCATTAATAGTGTGTTTGTTATAAATGAGTTGTAGCTTAAATCGTAGTTGAAAACCTACAACTCTAACGATTATTTTTTATTCTTGGTCAATACACTGTCGACCATACCGTAAGCGAGAGCTTCTTGTGCAGTCATCCAATAGTCACGGTCTGAATCTTTTTCGACTTTTTTGAAGGATTGTCCCGAATGTTCGGATATGATGTGATACAATTCTTGACGTAACTTTTGTACCTCACGTACAGCGATTTCCATATCAGAAGACTGTCCTTGCATACCTCCGCTCGGCTGGTGTATCATCACTCGCGAGTGGGGTAGAGCCGACCGTCGACCTTTTTCGCCCGCAACAAGTAATACTGCTGCCATCGATGCCGCCATACCTGTGCAAATAGTGCCTACTTTCGACGAAATATATTGCATTGTATCGTATATACCGAGTCCCGCTTGCACTACACCGCCCGGCGAATTGATGTATATCGAAATATCTTTACCCGGGTCGGCTGTATCGAGAAATAGTAGCTGAGCCTGAATGACATTGGCGACGTAATCGTCGATTGGAGTACCGAGAAAAATGATTCTGTCCATCATAAGACGCGAAAAAACATCCATCTGTGTTACATTGAGTTGACGCTCTTCCAATATGGTGGGAGATACATAATAATTATCTTGAGCAGCCATAAAATTGTCTAAGGCTAAGCTATTCATACGTAAGTGCTTGGTAGCAAATTTTCTAAACTCGTTGTTTTGCATAATCTATCTATATTATCTGTTTTTTGAAATTGAGTTTACAAATGTACACTAAAAATCCGAATTGTAGAAAACGGATTTTTCTTTTGCATATCATTTTGTGCTTCGCCTAGGAGAAACTATTTGATACACGAATATTACATACAATCATTGAATTGTCTCAATGTGTACGGTGAACACACGGATTCGCCCCCTAAACGATTAAACGTTTCAACAATTACACATTTAAACAACTCGTAATTCTCCTATCCTCACGTACAATCAACGTTCTACCGATATGTCCGAGTCGGTGTGATAGGTATTAAATCTTTTTTACATTCCATAAGTATGGATACTCGAGCCTTGTGCCGCCGGTAGATAATTGACTCCGTACCAGCATATTTGCAAGAATAGGAAGCTCAGTATCAGCAGAGCAAAACTCACCTCGAACCTACGTGGA
>CAJPPQ010000053.1 GCA_905372605.1 Porphyromonadaceae bacterium | reverse complement strand
CTTTGCCTCCGAACCTACTCAGGTAGCCAAGATGATAAACTCTTTTTCGGCTCTCTGTAGTGCGGCTACAATTCTGTTCCTATTCTGGACTATCACGCATTTTGCCCGTAAGATGACTATAAAAGACGAAAGCGACTTCTCGCTGACGAAGATATTATCGATACTCGGAGCGGGTGCAGTAGGAGCTTTGGCTTATACGTTTTCGGATACGTTTTGGTTTTCGGCAGTCGAAAGTGAGGTATATGCCTTCTCGTCGCTCTTTACGGCGGTGGTATTCTGGTGTATCTTGCGTTGGGAAGATTCAGACGACAAGGGCAAAGGTATGCCTTGGATAGTACTGATAGCCTATCTGATGGGGCTCTCTATCGGTGTGCACTTGCTCAACTTGCTGGCAATACCTGCAATAGTACTTATATATTATTTCAAAAAGACAGAAAAGGTCGATTGGAAAGGCGTCGTAAAAGCTCTCGGTATATCGTTTGTGATACTGCTTTTCGTGCAATACGGTATCATTCCCGGGTTCACGAAGGTGGCAGGCGTATTCGAGTTGTTTTTCGTCAATAGCGTAGGTATGCCGTTCAATTCGGGGCTGTTCGTATATCTTATCATAGTAGCGGCTCTGTTTGTATGGACTCTGTACGAAACACACAAAGGCGCCGACGGCACCAAGATAAAAATATCGTTTGCGCTGCTTATGTCGATGCTCGGAATACCCTTCTTGGGCAGCGGTATATGGCTCGGGTTGATAATTATAGCTGCAGGAGCGTTCTGGCTTTTCTACCGCAAAAAGTGGAATTACAAATGGTTCAATACTATTACCCTCTGCGTGCTTATGATGGTGATAGGCTACTCTTCGTTTGCTCTGATAGTGATTCGCTCCTCGGCAAACCCGCCGATGGACCAAAACTCACCCGAAAACGTGTTCGCTCTGCGTTCGTACCTGAATCGCGAACAATACGGCGACAATCCGCTATTCTACGGGCAGTCGTTCAACTCACCGATAGAGTACAAAGATGACGGCACCGGACGCTGTATGGCAGAAATCGTATACGGCAGCACCAACTATATTCGCAAGGTAAAAGAGAATGCTTCGGAAAAAGACAGATATATAAGCGTAGGCAAGTCGCAGAAGGGAGTGGAATATATGTCGGAAGGCAAGATGCTATTCCCGCGTATGTATTCGCAGCAGCCGCACCACGTCGAAGCTTATAAGCAGTGGACAGACTTCAGAGGAAAGCGCATTACCGTCAATCAGTGCGGACAAAACAGAGAATACACAGTGCCGACGATGGGCGAAAATCTCAAGTTTTTATTCTCGTACCAAATAAACTTCATGTATTGGAGGTACTTTATGTGGAACTTCGTCGGACGGCAAAACGACATACAGTCGAACAACGGCGAACTCGACGCAGGACAGTGGATATCGGGAATACCATTCGTCGACAACGCTCTGTACGGAGACCAAAGCAAACTACCCGACAACCTCAAAAACAACAAAGGACACAACCGTTACTACTTCTTGCCCCTTATACTCGGCTTGCTCGGTATCTTGTGGCAACTCTCGAGAGGCAGCAAGGGCAAACATCAGTTTTGGATAATATTGGTACTCTTCTTTATGACAGGTATCGCCATAGTATTATATATAAACCAGACACCGTATCAGCCGCGTGAGCGCGACTATTCGTATGCCGGCTCGTTCTACGCCTTCGCTATCTGGCTCGGGCTGGGTATGCTCGGCTTGGCACGTCTGCTCGAGAAGGCAAAGCTACCGAAAAGCATAGCCGCTGCTTTGGCGTTTGTGCTCTCGATGGGAGTGCCCGCTCTTATGGCTTCCGAAAACTGGGACGACCACGACCGTTCGAATCGCTATATCGCCACCGACACGGGCTACAACTATCTCAATACTTGTGCCCCAAATGCTATACTTTTCTGCAACGGCGACAACGATACTTTCCCGCTCTGGTACAGCCAAGAGGTCGAAGGTACACGCAACGACATACGTACCTGCAACCTCTCGTACATATCGGCTCCGTGGTATATATCGGCTATGCAGCGTCCGTATTACACCGGCGACAAACTGCCTATCGACCTGCGTCCCGAAGAGTATCAAGAAAATTCGCTCGATATCGCTATCGTGCAAGATATGCCGCAGTTTGGCGGAAAACTTCCTGCCGACAAAGCATTCGACCTGATGCGTAACAAAGACTTGCAAGAGAGAGACGGCATAGGATATCTGTTTGCCTCGACACTCTCTTTCCCCGTCGATAAAAAGAAAGTAATAGAGGCAGGCATAGTGGCCAAAGAAGATTACGACAAGATACTCGATACCATAACGCTGAAAATAACTAAGAAAAACCTCAACAAAGGCGATATTGCGGTACTCAACGTACTTAAAAACAACGATTGGACTCGCCCGATATACTTCTGTATCACTATCGGCAGCGACTTCTACCCCACGAGAGCTATCGATGAGTATTCTCAGTGCGAAGGGCTCGCTTATCGATTCGTACCCATAAGGAAAAATCGCCAGCCCAATACGGAGGCTATGTACGACAATATGATGAACAAATTCCGTTACCGTATGGCAGGCAAAAATATTTATCTCGACGAGGCGAATGCACGAATGTGCAAGACCGTACGGCAGCAGTTTGCCGTATTGGCAGCAGGTCTTATCGACAAGGGCGATAGCACCAGAGCTCTCGAGGTGCTCCGACGAGCCGAACGCGAAGTACCCGAGTCGCTGCTCGCATACGACTACACGATGTTGATATTCGCCGATGCTTATTACAGAGCCGGCGGCAAGGAACGAGCCGACTACATACTTGGCAAGATAATCGACGTTACGGAGCAGAACCTCGCCTACGTATTGTCGTTGCCGCTGAGCAAGCAGAGCTACGTATCGCCCGATATATCGTTGCGACAGAGTATGGGTGTGCTACAGCAGTGTGCTTATCTTGCCAATACCTTCAATAGCGATTTGGCAAAGCGTGTTCAGCCTCTCTTCGATCGCTATTATCAGACGCTCGCACCGCGACTTCAATAGAAAGCTTAACGTTTAAATGATTATTATAGAAAAAAGGACGACTCCTTGCGATAAGGCGTCGTCTTTTTCTCTCTGTTTGTCGGGGTAGACCGACAGAGGAAGTCGTCGGACAGCTACGATTGCAGCTTGAGGCGGGTGATGACTTTTTTGGTATAGAGCGGAAAATCGCCATTCATCATCCATTGGTAATAGCTCGGGTCGCGTCGGAAGACTTCGACGACGAGCATACCTTTGTACTTGCCGAAGTTGAATATTTCTCGTTTTTTGTCGTCGTATATGATACGCCCTGCATAGTCGACGTTTTTATTGTGCGAGGAGTATTCCGACAAGAAGTCGATAGTGTTTTCCAAGTCGCCATACCGACAGAGTTGAGCCTCGAGTATCTCGAGGGTAGCCATCGTATCGGCTTCGGAGCTGTGAGCATTGCTCAGGTCTTTGCCGCAATAGAATTTGTATGCTGCCGACAGGTTGCGGGGTTCTTGCTTGTAGAAAATCACCATCACATCTACAAACTTACGTCGCTTGAGGTCGATGTCGACATCGGCACGCAGAAATTCCTCTACAAGCAGCGGTATATCGAAGTTTATCGAGTTGTACCCCGCCAAGTCGCAGCCCTCGATATCTTTGGCTATACTTGCGGCGACCTGTCGGAACGCAGGGCAATCGGCCACATCTTGGTCGTATATACCGTGTACGGCCGAAGCCTGTTCGGGTATGTGCATTTGCGGGTTGATTCGTAAGGTTTTAGATGTCTTGTTGCCGTTGGGTTCTACTTTCAGGTAGGTTATCTCCACTATTCTATCGGAAGATACGTTGATACCGGTGGTTTCCAAGTCGAAAAATACTATCGGGTTCTTGAGATTCAATTTCATATTTCACTCTTTTGATTATTACTAAAAGCGGCTACAAAGTTACATTTAAAAAAAATAAAATTCTGCCATAAGTACGTTTTTTTTCATACCTTTGCACTCGTAAAGTAATAATACAATAGCATTAATGACGATGAGAAACAAATTTTTTTTCATAGCAGCCGTTGTCGGAGCAATACTGACTTCCTGCTTAGGCAAACAATCGGAGGGGCTTAGCGAAAACGCCAAGATTACCTCCTTTTCGCTCAAATACAAAGACACCACCATCGATTTGTCGAAGGTAAAATACAATATCAAAGAAATATCGAAGGGAAACGGTACTATCACTCCCGTAGACTCTCTACCTTACGGTACGAAGCTCGAAGCGTTGGTAGTTACCCTCGGCCAGAGCAGGCTTAGCTCGGCGAAGATATTCGAGACCAAAGACGGAGTAAGGCAAAAGGAGTTCGACGCATTAGACAAATCGCCCGATACGGTAAACTTCACCGACATCGTATACATCGAGACCACAGCTGCCGACAAGAAGACACACTACCTCTACAAGGTAATGCTCTACGCTCATAAGCAAGACCCCGACCTATACCTATGGAGCGGCATACTGACGAATGCCATTCCTCAGAATATCACACAAGAAAAGCTCGTCAGACGCGATAGCGTCATGATGTGGTACACTGCCAACGGCTCGGCTCTATCGGTCTACACGAGCTCCGACGGCAAGTCGTGGCAGGCAAAGACACCCACGGGGCTGCCCGCCGGTATCGACCTCAGGTATATGCTCGCCGTAGGCGATAGTCTCTACATGGCACACAATACAGACCTCTACCGCTCGGCAGACGGGCTGACGTGGCAACGGAAGACGACGACAAAGAGCGTCGACAACCTACTCTGCTCTATCGGAGGAAACATCTACGCCATCGACAATACGTCGCTGAAGCTCTATCGGTTGGCGGCAGGCGATTGGGAGCTATTACGGCTCGCTACTCCTTCGAGAACGCTGCCCGACAACTTCCCCGTCGACGGGGCAGGCATCTGGAGCGACCGCTCCGCCAATGGAGTCGATAGGGTATACATCGCAGGAGGTGTCGACAAGGGCGGCAATCTGCTCGGTTCGGTGTGGACGTCGGAAAACGGACTTTACTGGGTCAATATCGGTAGCAACAGCACGCTGATGACCCCTCGCCGCGACGTGGCAGTATTCCAATACGACGACAAACTGATGCTCATCGGCGGCAAAGACAACAGCGGCATAGTAACGACCAATTACTATATTTACTCGCCCGATTACGGCATTACGTGGGCTACTGCCACAGACAAGATGAAGCTAAGTCCGCTATTTTCGCCACGCTACAACGCACAGGTCGTTGTAATGCCGAAGAAAAAACGTATATACATCGTAGGCGGCAGAGCAGCCGACGGTTCTTTCATCAAAGACGTATGGGCAGGAGGCAAAAACAGTCTCGTGTGGAAGGTAGACAAGAAATAATCGTACTGCCACCGTCGAAGAGTATCGTAGCCAGACGGCTGATTATAGAGGCTATCTGTGGCAAAGAGATACTGAGTACAGATAATATTGCCTGCGACGATACGGCAATATTAAGAGATGTATTAAATTCGAAAATAAGTCGTTTAAATATCGGTCAGTCAGGGACAGCTATGCGGTTCCTGACTGCTTTTCTATCGTCTCGCGGCGACGGCGAGGAATATATATTGGAGGGTAGTCGGCGGCTGAGCGAACGTCCGATAGCTCCGCTCGTCGACTCGCTAAGGCTGCTTGGAGCCGACATCGAATATATCCGATGCCCCGAGCATCTGCCGATACATATCTTCGGCAGACGGCTACACACCGCCACTATCGAAATCGACGCATCGGAGAGCAGCCAATATGTATCGGCTCTGATGCTCATCGCACCCATCGTCGATGGAGGTCTCCGTATCAGGCTCAGGGGATGCTCGTCGTATCCATACGTATTGCTTACGGGCGATGTGATGGCACGGGCAGGAGTCGGTCTATCGGTCGATGGCGATACTATAAGTATACCGCAATGCAGCTATATCTGCTCCGACTACAAAGTAGAGGCAGACTATTCGTCGGCTGCCTTTTGGTTTGCATATTTTGCCGTCAGCGATTTGGATAGCTTGCAGATAGGATACTTCGACGAAAAGAGCTATCAGCCCGATAGCCGTATAGTAGACCTCATTGCCGACTTCGGAGTGGACGCTGCCTACTCCGACGGTATCGTAACTCTCAGCCGAAAGAGCAACGCCGAAGTACGATTGCCTCGAAGCGTCGAGTACGACCTCAATGCCACGCCAGACCTTGTACCGACGATGGCAGTGCTATGCTGTATGCTTGGCGTAGAGTTTCGTTTCTTGGGAATCGGACATTTGCGGCTCAAGGAGAGCGACCGTATCGAGGCTCTCGTAAGCGAGCTGGCAAAGTGTGGCTACCGCCTCTGCAGCGACAGCAATAGCCTTTATTGGCAGGGTATTCGCAGCACCGCCGTCGCTCGCCCGTACATCAATACTTACTCCGACCATCGTATAGCGATGGCTTTCGCACTGATGGCACAGAAGCAACCGCTCAAGATACTGAACCCTGAGGTTGTCGATAAATCGTATCCGACGTTCTGGAAAGATCTCGAGCTACAGGTTGTCCGTAATTCGAAGGAGAAAGCAAGGAAAATAAGACAGTAAATCTAAAAAAAATTTCATTTCATTGTTATTAATGTTGTTGTGGCAATCGTTCGGCGATTGCCATTTTTCGTCGTATCGGATAAGTAACGAAATATTATTCACAACTATCTACCGAACACTGTTTTATCAATATCCGTATATTTCTATAATATTAAAATATATGATTTGTACAATTTTTTTCTGTTTTTTATTGTTTCTAAAAAAAATATATTACCTTTGCACTTGAGAGGTATGATTTTGGTATACGATTTATACGAAAATTATAAACAATATATAGTGTCTATATCGGAAGCGATAAAAGACATATAAGGCAATAGTATGGTATGAATAGGATGAATAAAATATGATTAAAATATACGTTGCCTATGAGACGAAATATTGAAAATAAAAGGAAATAGTAGTTGCCTAATCGGGCAACGGTCGGAAACAGGTGAAAACAGTCGTTGCCTAATCGGGTAACGGTCGGAAACAGGTAAAAACGTATGTTGCCTAATCAGGCAACGGTCGAAAACTGGTGAAAACGTATGTTGCCTAATCAGGCAACGGTCGAAAACAAGTGAAAACAGATACTGCCTAATGAGGGATGAAAAAAACATATAAATTTTAGTACCTAAGTAGGCACGGAAATAATGGTAATATTTAATTTCCTAATCGGTCATGAAAAAAGTATATAAAAAACTATCTATATTTAGAGATATACTCATATAATATAAACCTAAAAAAGGAGGAACAAAAATGATATCGAAACTATCAACATCGACAAGAGTTACCGAAGTAGGTGACGTAGCTAAGCGTCTGTCGGTTCTGTTTGCAAAGACAGACAAATTGCACGACGATAAATTTATCGCTGCCACAATCAATGAAATAACCGTAATGGGCGACCGCCTTACGGAAGAGGTTCGACGTGACAGTGTAATGTCGAAGCTGAAAGAGCTCGACCTACACCGCGACAATGCACTGAGAGTACTCGGCAAACTCGTCGAGGCATATAACGTAATACCCGTCGATACGATACGTATAGAGGGTAAAAAACTGTATACGGTATTCAAAAAGTATGGTACGAAGATTACAAAAGCGAGCTACAGCGAGGAGTCGAACCTTATAGAGTCGCTTATGAAAGACCTATCGGCTGATAACATCTTCTCGATACTTCCGCAACTGCCAGGTGTGAACGAAGCAATAAACAATCTTCGATACGAACAAGATAAGTTCGCCGAATTCCGCTCAGAGTACGAGCATACGATGAGTACTCAGGCGGCTGCCGACAAAGCGTCGTCGATAAGCAAACCGCTGATAGCACTTATCAATGGCAAACTCCTGACGTACCTCGACGCTATGTGTGTGTCGTCGCCGAAGAAATATAAAAGCTTTGCCGACAACTGTTCGCAAATAATCGATAGTATCAACTCGGCAGTAAAGGGTCGCTCTAAAAAAGGTATAAGAAGCAAAGACAAGAAAGAGAAAGAGACTGCCAAAGAAGCCGAAAAGAGCGTGGAGGTAAGCAAAGATTAGATAAATGTGTTTGAAATTTTTCATACGTGTAGAGGTAGCTGCTTGCGGCTACCTCTTTTTGTATTATATATATGTTT
>CAJPPQ010000052.1 GCA_905372605.1 Porphyromonadaceae bacterium | reverse complement strand
TCTGATAGACTCTACGAGTTGTGCCTTTGCCTGCTCTGCCGACAGACCCGATATGTGCGATAGTTTCTCTATCTCTTGGGCTTTGAGTTTGTCGAGTTCCTTGCGTTTGTTGTCGACCAATACGATTTGGTTGTTGAGGTTTTCGCGTACGGCATCGAGTTTCTTATTCTCGTTTTGCAGTTCCTGATTCCTGTGGTTTATCTCTTGGTATTTCTGCTTTATGGCTTGCTCTTTCTGGTTGTGCTGGTTTTCTATCTGCCTCAACTTCTGTTCTCGTTCGGCAACCTCTTTTTCGTAATCGGCTTTGAGATTTATAAATTTTTCTTTAGCCTCGAGCATCTTGGCTTTTTTGAGACTTTCTGCCTCGTCTTTTGCTTTTCTCAGTATGGCATTGCCTTTGCTTCGGGCTATAAGGTAGTTTACCAAAACACCTATGCTTATGCCTCCAATGAGCGCAATCGTAATAAATAATATACTCATCTTTCTATTAGATTCTTTGTTACTTTTACATCCTATTATACAATACTTTATCTACTGCATACCTCGAAGATATACAGCACGCTTCAAAAACAAACCGTATTGCTACCGTCTGTTTTGTCGGAGATCGAATGTCGTTTAAGATATTACTGCTTGCTTCGTCGCTCTGCAGAGCCGATTAAAACGGGTACGGGAGTCTCCTTATCCGTCGTCCTTGCCGACAATGAGCTTTTCGAGTTCTCTGAGAGCTTGCGTATTGTCGATAGAGTCTATATACCTTAGAAAACATACCGTAATATCGTAACCAGCCATTGCAACGATAGCATTTCGGGGGCTTTCCGTATATTTCTTTTCGTAATATTCCATTTTATGCTTGAAAATACTTTCCGCTTTGCGGTAAAACTCTTCTTGCTCGCTTATTATCTCGAGCGGAAAGATATTACCTGCTACTTTTACCGTTATATTCTGACGTTCTGACTCGTCCATCGGAATAGTGATTTTAATCGTTGAGCATTTCCAAACACTTATCAATCTCCGTAATCATATTGGTCAGTCGGCGATATGCTCTCTTTTTGTCGTCTTCCGACTGTCCGAAAGCTCGTGCCAACTTCAACCGTTCATAATTACCAAGCAAATCTTTGTATTGAGCCTCGACCTCCGATAAGCGGGCAATATCTCTTCTGAGCAGCTCATTGTCTGCCTTAAGCGACTCAATTTTCCGCATTGCCAACTCGAGTATCTGCTGAGGGTCGTTGCTCATTGTTCGAAAAATTTACTTTTTTGCAAAGGTACTATTTTTATTCCAATTATGGAAGTTTCGGTTAGCAAAAAACAATATATAAGCATTATAGCCCTAAACATAAATAACCTCGGGCATAAGGTCGATATCGAATTTTCGGCGAACACTCTGTCGAATCTCGTCGGCAAGAGCTATTATCTCTCTTGGTTTGGCTCCTCCGTAGTTTACTATTACCAACGGCTGCCGATCGTATATGCCGACGTTGCCGATGCGTTTGCCTTTGAGTCCGCACTTTTCGATAAGGTATGCTGCAGGGATTTTTACTAAGTCGTCGGAAACGTCGTAGTGTGGCATATCGTCGTACTGCCGGCGTAGGCGTTCGAAATCGGCTCTGTTACAATAAGGGTTTTTGAAGAAACTGCCTGCATTGCCAAGCCGCTTGAGGTCGGGCAACTTCGATTGGCGTATAGATACGACAGCATCTCGTACCTCCTCTATGTTCGGAGTATAGTCGTGGTCGAAGAAATCTCTGAGTGCTGCATATTCGATATTCGGTTTCGGGTGTTTATCGAGGCGGAAGAGTACCGATACTACTACAAACTGCCCCTCGAGAGCGGTCTTGAATATACTGCTTCGATAGCCATACTTGCACTCTTCTACGCCGAATGTACGTCTCTTGCCTGTGGCAATCTCTATAGCGTCTACCTCTACGATAGTATCTTTTGCCTCAGCCCCGTATGCTCCTATATTCTGTATAGCAGCGGCACCTACTTGGCTCGGAATAAGCGATAGGTTTTCGACTCCTCCCCAATTGCATTCGACTGCCTGTCGACAAAAGTTGTCGAAGACAACACCTGCCCCTACCCGAACAAATACGTTGTCGTCGGTCTCGCTCTCGATAGAGATATATTTTATCGAAGAGTGAAGGACGGTGCCGCGGAAATCGCCCGTAAAGAGAAGATTATTGCCGCCGCCTATGTGTAGCATACGAGTAGAAGGATCGTATTCGTAGCGGAGAAAGTCTTTGAGCTCGCTGTCGGTGGAGTAACCGAAAAAACGTTCGGCTACGACGTCGAGACCGAAACTATTGTGTCGCAATAGGGGATAATTGTATTCTATCATAATTATTATATTTTACAGCTGAAACTGTTTGTGAACTATTTTTTTGTTGTAATATTTATCTCTTTTGCAGGAGAGATACTCCAAAGATAACAATCCCTTCAAAAAAAGCTCAAGATATTCTTTGCAAAAGAAATCGAGAGCTTTTCTTGCTTGAAGGATAATATGTTACGATTGACGATAAGCTAATTACTTACCTATAACGTTAAATATCGACGACAGAGCAGACGTAACGCTCGATGCCGTAGACGAATCGATAGTACCGTTTGTAGCCGATTCTACTATACCTCCGAGGTTGAGTCCGGTAAGGGTATCGATAATAGTGCCGATATTGCCCTCATTGACCTTCTGCTGCGAACCGAATACCGCTCCTTGCACGAAGCTCGGATAGAAATCTTTGTTCTTAAGATTGTCTTTTACCGTATTGGTAGTCATTGCCAACTGAGATATCTGCAGCAATGTATTGGCGTTCGAAAGATCGATACGTCCGTTTTGTTTGTAAATAGAATACAGGTTGAGTATAGAGCCTCCGAACGACTGACCCGCACTATATGCCGGAGAAGACGAACCACCGATACTACCTGTAGAACTGCCGCAAGCTCCTGCGACGATAAGACCTGCTATAACGATAGCAATTAAACTGATTTTTACTTTCATTTTTTTGATTACTTTTTTTGTGTAACGATTAATATTAAATAGATGTTTTTTCTCTGCGATATGTAGTTGTCTACCACTCTATAAACCTTCTACACGCTTGTATGCGGGTATCTCTTGAATCTGCTTCAGTAGTTCTTGGGAATCGAGGTCTTCGATGTATAAGGTCGAGCGGTCTTTTATCTTGGTATATTCGTTGTTTTTTATCATTACGTCGATAGGCTTTGGTACGACATTGTCGTCGGAGCAGGTAGCTATCAATGTGATTTTCACCTCGTCGCCGAGTGAGTCGTCGAAGAAGGCTCCCCAGATAAATTCGATATCTTTGTCGAGAGTCTCCATAAGCAACTTTATTTCAGACATTTCGGTAGACGTTATCTCATTGCTCGGCGATGTATAGACGGCTATGAGCATCTTTTTAGTCTTTTCTACCTCATACTCGAATAGCAATGGAGTATTCATTGCCTCTTTTATGGCATTCGTAACGCGGTGTTCGCCCGATGCTTGCCCGAAGTTCATTATGGTGCGTCCACCATTTTTGAGCGTGGTACACACATCGGCAAAGTCGACGTTGATGTATCCGTTTTTGGTGATTATCTCCACAATGCTTTTGGCTGCATTTGCGAGTATGCCGTCGGCAAGCCGCATGAACGACGAAAATTTATGTTCGGGAAATATCTTCGGTATCTGGTCGTTGCGTATTACAAGCAGCGAGTCGAGGAAAGGGCTCATTCGTGCTATGCCGTCAAGAGCCTGACGCATCTTTTTAGGCGGCTCGAAGTCGAACGGTATAGTTACTATTCCCACGGTAAGTATACCGAGTTGGTGGCACACTTCGGCAATGACCGGAGCCGCTCCCGTACCTGTACCGCCCCCCATTCCTGCGGTGATGAATGCCATTTTGGTATTTATCTTGAGACTCCCGTCTTTGCCCGTAACGCCTTCGGCATTGTCTATGAGCATATCTCTTATTTCCGTCAGCGATGCTTGGGCAGCTTCGCGAGCTTTTTCGGGGTCGTTGCCGGCACCGAGTCCGGCGTCGCCGAGTAGTATCTGATTCGGGATAGGTGAGTTTTGCAGGGCTTGGTCGTCGGTATTACATACTACGAAAGTTACTCCTTCTACATTGTCGTTGTACATATTGGCTACGGCATTGCATCCGCCGCCACCTACACCTATTACCTTTATTATATTGTGTTTGGCAGTCATAGTGTAATTGAGATTTTCGAAATTTATATCTTTCAATAAGTCTTGAGCAGTCATTACTTTTTATCTAAAATATCATATTGATAAAGCTGCAGTATAAACTATTCGCTATATCTTACTTTCATTTTCGTCGTCGAACATATTTCTCATCCATCCACCAAGGGATTTTCCACTCTTAGTTTTCTTCTCTTTTATCGATTTTATATCGGGTTTCTTCTTCGTATCCATTGGTGTAGCAGGTTTCTCGGCTGCCGTACAATCGTCTTCGGCACACTCAAGCATAGCAGTAAGTAAAGGATTGTTTATCTCTTTATCATCGTATCTGAGAGTGCCACCAACGATATCTACTTGCTTGCCTGTCTGCTTTTCGAGCAATTCTTTGAAGTTACGGAGTTTTGTGGCATTGCCCACTGCAACTATCGACTCATAAGATGACTTCAAGGCTCTAAAATCTATCTCTTTTAGGATAAAGTCTATAATTTCGCATTGCCTTGCTTCGATGGTTTCGGCAAGTTCGGTCTTCGAATACTCTGTACTTACTGCCGATTTGGGGTTTAATTTAAACTTTTGTTCCTCTTTGACGAAAGCGGTTGATGAAAATCCTAATTGAATCTTGGCTTTTTCGGCGATATCGAAGTCGAAGTCGAATCGAGTCGAAATATCGTTCGTTATATGTCGGCCACCGAGAGGAAGTACCCCTACCATACGAGGAAACTTGTCTTTGTACAGAGCAAACGAAGTTACCTCGCCGCCGAAATCTATGAACAATACGCCTTCGCTCTTACGACTCTCTGCAACAAACGTATCGGCCTCTACAGTAGGAGCTATACGCAATATCGCTTTGCGTTCGGTAGATAGATTGGCAAATATTTTGTCGATTTGTGTCTTTACCTCGTCGGCGAGCGAGAGTATCAGGAAGTAGCCTTTTACTGTGGCTCCCAAATAAGTTTCCAAAGGATACGAGCAAAGAAACGAACGTTCGTCGTGTGAGTATGTGTTTTTCGCTTCTTCTGTAAGGCGATTGATGGTCTGCGATATGTCGTTACCTGCAGAAGTAGTCGAAAGTTGTTTCGTCTCGCTGCGGAGCGTATGTGGCTCTATGCCGAGATAATACCGCCCTATCTTTACGTTGAGGCGGTGTTCGATGTCTTGCATACAATCGTTGAGCCGACTCAAAATATTATTCGGATTGTGTATGATACCGTTGGAGGTGTCTATATCTATGGGTTGTCGCCGATAATCGACTATGTCGATACGTTTGTCGGGGTACCTATATGCTGCCGCCACAGATAAAGTATTGTTGCTTACATCTACTGCTACTATTAGTTTCTTATCCATTTATATGTGTTATTGAACAACGTAATATTTAGTTTTTTTTATCTCTTGCATACTATCTGCCTGTCGAATCGCAGGTCGATAGCAGTGTATTTGTCCCAACCGATGTGGTTGAGAGTTTTCGATAGATAGAAGCTTTTCAGCCGCCTCAAGCGCGCTTCGAAACCACTGTTTTTGTCGATACGCCCTACCTTTATCACCTGGTTTCCGAGAGCAGTAATAAGCTCGATATTCAGATTCTGCGAGACATATATCTGCTGTATAAGCTTCGACAGAAACTCGTCGGCTTGTATGTATGCCACGAAATCGAATAGCTCGTTCTGTGCAAAAGTCTTTGTGACAGCACCGCTTACGACAGGCAGATAGGTCGGTATCGCGATAGGATTCTCGAGCATTACTCGTCGGTTGTCGACAAAGTAGTTTTCGAAGTTGACTACCCGAAACATCGGTTGCCGCTCTTCGATATCGATATACATTCTGTTTGCCTTCGAGACGTAACACCTCGCCGAGAGTATATATGGGTTTTTCTCTATTACCGATCGTATCTTATCGAGCTTTATATCTTCGATTCGTTGCCCTACCACTTGCAATCCCGCTTTTTCGATTGCCTCCATAACAGCCCGCTTCGAGACAAACGAATAGGGTTTCTCGTTTCGTATCTCGATTACTATCTCCGAGCAGAGGGCATCGCTTAGCTTGCCATTGAACCGTATACTGAAAATCAGTATAGCCAATGCCGACAATATAAGAACGACGATAACAACCCTTCTCAATGACATATTTTTTACTTAAAAAAGAACTTAGCGTTTCGTACGCTATCGAAAAATTATCTGTGAGCAAAGGTAATGTTTTTTGTCGGAATATCGATTTTTAAAAATTAATAATATTGTCTGTCGTTGTAGTCGCTACGGTGTTGAACTGTCGGAGGGCGTTGATAAGGCGAAATGCCTCGAATTTGTGTATGTCGCTTTCTGCAACCGGCCGCTCTTCGATAGTGCCGTCTGCCAGAAGTCGTGCCCGAGCAGTGCCGCAGAGTAAAGGAGTAGAGGGGGTAATCCATTTTTGTCCGTCGAAAAAGACGATGTTGCATACCGACGTGTCGGTTACCATACCGTCTTTTATGATCAAAACATCGTCGCAGCAGCCCCTCTGTGAGAATAGATTGTTTATAACACTTCTATCGGTATATTTAAGCGAGTAGTCGAACGACGGAGCTACCGCCCACACCTTGAGCCTTGTAATGTTCTTCGTAATATACGGCTCTATCTCTGTCTTTGTAGACGATTCGTTGTAGCTTATTCGTAGACGGAATATCCCCGTGCGGTACTCGGGTGAGATATGGGTATTGTCGAGGAGGCTGTAAGTGGGGCAGTGGCGATAGAGAGAGCCATACGACGTTTCGAACCGCCGACAGTGCCATTCGGCGTTGCGTATATGCCCATTGTCTATGCACAATGTCTCAAACAACGGGTACATATATTTTCTCTATAAGTTCGTTGTACTCGTCGTCTAAGCTGCTTTGAGCGGTAATGCCTCCACCGCTTTGGAAGAACAGCTTGCCGTCGCGTTGTCCGACGAAGCGTATCATTACGACAGAGTCGAGGTTTTCTCCGTCGAATATGCCGAATACTCCCGTGTAGTAACCGCGAGGTTCGCCCTCTGCACTGCGGATTATCTCCAACGTCTTTTCTTTTGGAGCACCGCTCACAGACCCCGCCGGCAGCAGTCGCCAAAGAATCTCGCCCAAGTGTCGTCGCCAATCGGCGGGCAACGATGCAGTTATCTCGGAACTTGTCTGTAAGATACGGCTTTTGTGTGTGTCGATACGTTCGATATAGCGGTATCGTTTCACTTCGGTAGATGAGGCTACCATAGATATGTCGTTACGCATAAGGTCTACTATCGTATTGTGTTCGCTCTCCTCTTTGAGGCTGCCGATAAGCGTGGCGGCGGCATCTTCGGTATCTGCGTTTATAGTGCCTTTCATAGGGAAAGTACAGATGGTATTTCCATCGGTCTTTACGAAACATTCGGGAGAAAATACCACGAATTGGTCGCCGAATAGTAGTTTGTACATAGCCCGTGAGGCATGGAATATCTCTTCGAGGCTCATATTTATCTCTATAGGAGTACGGCAAGTGAGGTTAAGCAGGTAAGAATTACCTATATTCTGCTGATGCACCACATATTCGAACCGCTCGGCAAACGCCTCTCGGCTTATCGGATGGGCTTCGAGAGAGACCTCTTTGCGAAGGTAACGATATGGTCGGGCATTGGTATTGCCTTTGACATTGTAAAAGATATTGTAGTCGGCAGCCTCCGATAGTCGACACACGAAAGGATTCTCCTTTTCGAAGTCGATTACGAATAGAAATTGCTCACTCGAGGAGGCATATTCCGATACTGTATGTATAAATTGCTCGGTATTCATCGGTAAATGTTACGGAACGACGATGCAAAAGTACATCAACTTTTCGAATCTTCGGAGAAAACATTTAATTTATAAAAACTATAAGGTTGTTCGGGGAAAAAATAGTATCTTTGCCCCCACGATTCTATCTCTCAGTTGCCTCTCTGAGAGTAGCCGATAGCAAACCGATAACATATTTAATAAAAACAATAAAAATATCGAAGTTATGGATTTCAAAAAGTATCCTATGGCAGAACCATACAAAATAAAGATGGTAGAGCCTCTGAAAGTAACAACTCGCGAGTACCGCGAGAAAGCA
>CAJPPQ010000051.1 GCA_905372605.1 Porphyromonadaceae bacterium | reverse complement strand
GGCTGACATATAGCTCTTTTTGTATATTACCGTGCCCTAAAAATATTTTTAATCGACGTACCTTTGTTTTTCTATGTAAAAAAGCTAACTTTGCATTCTTGTAGTAGAAATATCAATATTACGTTTTCACTCATAAATGCGAAAATATTTATTTATAGCCTCTATTGTAGTGTTTACCTTGTGTTGCAAAGGCAAACAAACGACTGTAGCCGACAATATTGTGGCCAAAGCTTTCGATAAGACACTGAAAGTATCAGATATAAAAAATATTATCGAGCTATCGAAAAACTCCCCCGATAGTATCGAATATATAAGAAACTATCTGAAAGACTGGGCTATAGATCAGATATTGTACAGAGAGGCAGCCGATTACTATAAAAACGACGAGCAAATCAACAGACAGGTAGAAGAATATCGACAAACACTTATACTCAACAAATACAAGCAGGTACTAATCAAAGACAATAGCCATAGCCCTGCAGACGAGGATATTATCAAATTTTATGCAAAAAACAAAGGACGTTTCTTGCTCACAGAGCCTATGATAAAAGGAGCCGTTATTCGCATATCAAGCAATTCGCCTAATATCAAACGATTACACGACAATCTAAAAAAGACCAACCAAAAGTCGATAGACGAAATCGAACGTCTGAGCCTCAAACAGCCGTTTGACTACTCTTTTTTCCTCGAAAAATGGACAAGCCTAACTACGATGAGTTATCTTGTACCCAAACAGATAACCGACAACTACAACAACCTGAAACCTAATACTATATATGAGTATAGAGATGATGCGTTCGTTTATCTGATAAAGATAGTAGATATTCTTCCCAAAAACGCAGAGATGCCACTCGAATTGGCAAAAACCGAAATCGCTTTTTTGCTACAAGAGAACAACGATAAAACATTTATAGACAACTACCTAAATAATATGTTAGAAAAACAACAGAAAAAAGGCAACGTTGTAATCAATTTTAATAGAAAGAAATAACCATCCTCAAAAAGAACACAATAACACACACATAATGAAAAGGTTAATAGTAATTGTAATATTTCTGAGTTCGATAGTAATAAGTGCCAAACAACCAATAGACGGTATAGTCTGGATTGTGGGCGAAAATTCGATACTCAAATCCGAAATAGAAGAACAACGCCAAATAGCTCAGTACAATGGTACTAAATTCGATACCGGCAATGCAAACTGCATCATAGCCGAACAGATAGCAATCCAACAGTTGTTTCTGCACCAGGCTACGCTCGATAGTATATATGTAAACGAGGGACAAGTATCTACGCGTGTCAATATGCAGATAAATCAATATATTGCCGAGATAGGTTCGCAAGAAAAACTCGAAGAATATTTCAAAAAATCGCTCAACGAAATACGCGAAGAGATGTTCGAAGCTATCAAACGCCAAATGATAATACAAGAAGTACAACAAAAGATTGTAGGCAACAGCAAAATATCTCCGTCCGAAGTTCGCAAATTTTACAACGAACTCAAACAAGACAGCATACCGACTATGCCCGCTACGGTAGAGGTTCAGGTAGTGAGGCTCGAGCCTCAAATCAGCGAAGAGGATAAAGAAGCGGTGAAAGAGCGTCTGCGTGAGCTTGCCGAACGTGTAAACAAAGGTAATGCAGACTTCACTATGCTTGCACGCTTGTATTCCGAAGATGAGGCAACTGCAAAACAAGGTGGCGATTTGGGCTTTTTCGGTAGAGGAATGATGGAGCCCGAATTTTCGAATATAGCTTTCGACCTTCAAGAGGTGGGCAAAGTATCGCGTGTAGTGGAAACCGTTTATGGATACCACATTATACAGCTTGTCGAACGCAAAGGCGACCGTATCAATTGCAGGCATATACTGATGCGTCCGAAAGTATCTAATAGTGTAAAGACAGCTACTCTTGCACGCCTCGACAGTATTGCAAATGAGATAAAAAACAATCGACTTACTTTCGAAGAGGCAGCAACAAACTTTTCGTCGGACAAAAACACCAAATTCAACGGAGGTCTGATGTCGAACGCCAATAACGGCTCCACTCGCTTCGAATACCAGAATCTACCTGCCGACATAGCCAAACAGGTATACAATATGCAAAAAGGCGATATCTCGGCACCAATCACAATTATAGACCCGCAGCTTGGAAGAGAAGTGTATGTAATAGTGAAAGTTAAAGACAAACTCGACTCACACAAAGCCAATCTCACCGACGACTATCAGGTAATAAAACGATACTGCGAAAATGTAAAAAGCCAAGAGATACTTTCTAAGTGGATAAAAAACAAAATAAAAGATACTTATATATATATATCGCCCGAATTCCGTCAATGTAAATTCACATACGAAGGTTGGATAAAATAAATTGTATATCAATAAAATAAATAATGAAATATGAATAATATCTATCGGCACGCTCTATACTTTGCTCCCGTTTTAGGAGCATTGTTTATAATGCACTTTGTATTTGGAACATCGAGTAATATGCTGATGCTCATTCTTGTAGTACTACTGAAAATAATTATCCCAATAGTAGCGGTATATTTTGCTATCGATTGTCGTCGCAGAGTGAACGACGATTTATTCACCTATTGGCAGGCTTTTCGCTATTTCTTACTGATGTTTGTCGGAGCATCGCTTATATGCAGTGTATTCATATTCATCTATGTACAGTGGATTAATACCGATTTTTTAATTAATTTGAAAGAAATATCGAGCCAATTGATGGAACGCCTTACACAAACGCTAAGTTCGTCTGTAATATCCGAGTCGGAAATGGAGCAGATAATAGATACGGCATACACACCAAAAATGTTTACTGCAAGCAGTTTTCTGAGCAACTTAATAATAGGTTTCATCATTACGATAATCGGCTCATTTATAGTAAGAAATAAAAAATACGACAGTAATGACAGGTAACAAAATGCTTGCACCCTCGCTATTGAGTGCAGACTTCGGCAATCTTGCTCGTGATATAGATATAATAAACAGTAGCAGAGCCGATTGGTTGCATATCGATATAATGGATGGAGTATTCGTACCGAATATTTCGTTTGGTTTTCCGGTACTCGAATATGTGAAAAGACTAAGCAAAAAGCCTCTTGATGTACACCTTATGATAGTAGAGCCAAACAAATTCATACAAGAATGTAAGAATATCGGAGCTATGATGATGAACGTTCATTATGAGGCATGTACTCATCTTCATCGTACGATAACGGCTATACGACAAGCAGGTATGAAAGCAGGAGTCACTCTCAATCCGCATACTCCGGTAGAATTGCTCGAAGATATAGTAAACGAAGTGGATTTGGTATTGATAATGTCTGTAAATCCGGGCTTTGGCGGGCAGAAATTCATCGAAAATACATACTCTAAGGTAGCCCGCCTACGTTCTATGATAGAACGCAAAGGTTCTAAGGCACTTATAGAGGTCGATGGAGGAGTAAATCTCGACAATGCGGCAAATATATACCGTGCCGGAGCAGATGTACTCGTAGCAGGTAACGCAGTTTTTAGAGCTCCCGATATATCGGCAGCAATAGAGGCATTCAAAAACCTATAAATAAAATATTTGGTTGACAAATAAATAATGTTTTTTAGATTTACCATACGCTTAATCTATATTAAATGATATATTCCGAAGCTATTGATTTCTTGTACTCTACTGCACCTATGTTTCAGACGATAGGCAAGCAAGGATATAAAACTGGTTTGGAAAACACCCTGTTTCTGGATAAATACTTCGGATTTCCGCATCGAAAATTCAAAACCATACACGTCGGCGGCACCAACGGTAAAGGGTCTACTTCGCATCTTTTGGCGGCTGTACTGCAATCGGCCGGTTATCGGGTGGGGCTTTATACATCGCCACATTTGAAAGACTTCCGCGAGCGTATCCGTATCGATGGGAAGCAGATACCCAAACGGCGAGTATCGCTATTCGTACAAAAGCACAAAAAACTCATAGAAGAGATAAAACCATCGTTTTTCGAGATTACTACTTCGATGGCATTCAACTATTTTGCCGAAGAGAGTGTAGATATTGCCGTCGTAGAAGTTGGGCTCGGCGGTAGGCTCGACTGCACCAATATTATCTCACCCATAATATCGGTTATCACCAATATCAGCCTCGACCATACGGACTTACTTGGCAACTCAATGCAAGAGATAGCTACCGAAAAAGCAGGTATAATCAAACCCGATACTCCGGTTGTGATAGGGCAAACTCAAAGCGAGGTAGCAGATATCTTTATCGAAAAAGCCAAAAGCGTAGGGGCACCAATAATATTTGCCGACCAATACTGTAAAGATAAATCACTGCCCGACTGCCAACTGCAAGGAATATACCAATACCACAATCGACGCACCGCACTTGCAGCTATCGACCTACTACAAAAAGCGGGACTAAATATCAAACAGCAGTGTATTACAGAGGGCTTTGCACACGTCGCCACACTTACAGGACTTATGGGGCGATGGCAAATAATTGGAGACAGACCAACAATTATCTGTGATACGGGACACAACGAAGCAGGAATAGCGCTCATAGTGGAACAACTAAAAAAACAACACTACCACCATTTACATATCGTATTTGGTATGGTTGCAGATAAGAAACGCGATAATATCTATACGCTTCTACCTAACGATGCTACATACTATTTTACAAAAGCCTCCATACCACGTGCTTTAGACGAAACCATTCTCGCTCGGGAGGCTCATAATCATCAACTTAACGGAAATACATACAAGACTGTACGCAAGGCAATAGCTGCCGCTCGTAGAAACGCATCTGCCGACGACTTCATTTATATCGGTGGTAGTACGTTTATTGTAGCCGAAGCATTATGAAATAACGAAAACTAATTACTAACTTTGCAAAAAATAAACAATACACATCTATTTATGAAAAGAGCATATATATTAATACTTTTGCTGACAATATCTTTTGTCGGCTGTAGACCGAAATATTCTGCAGCAAAGATTAACCATACAACGACACCCAAAACACAGACTCTGACGGTAAAAGATATTGTAAGTCAGTATCGTGGAGCAAACACGGAGATACAGTTTCTGAACCTATCGGATGCAGCCATAGAGTACACCAACGACACAAAAAGCTACTATGTATCGGCTAAAATGCAGATAATAAAGGGGAAAGAGATAAGTATATCGATATTTCCAATGTTGGGTATAGAGCTGTTTCGACTCAAATTCACTCCGGAACGATTCTATATTTTCGATAAATTAAACCGCCAATACTGCGACAATTCGTATCAATATCTATCTAAAATGTTGAAGGCTGAAGTATCGTATGGTATGATAGAATCTCTGCTGACAAACAATATCTTTAGTATCGACCCAAACTACAATATAGAAGCCTCGTACGTATCTACTCAGATGGTAGATAAATTCATACTTGCGTCGAAACCCGACTCCAATATGTATAAGCACATTATGGAAATATCGCCAAGCTATACACTTACGGCTATGAGTGTAGTACAAAATATGTCGCAGTTGATTCGTGTCGATTATGCCGATTTCAAGATAATAGATAAGACAACGTTCCCCACAGTAATAGAGGCAAAGACAAGTCTACCAACAGACAATTTCCGACTAAAAATCAATATCAAGAAAATAGAAATAAACAAACCGTTCGAAATAGGAACTGTCAATATCGGCAGGTACACCAAAGTACAATGTTCGCAAATTATTTGAACATAGAACATTAGTATTATTTCATTGTCTATAAACAAAATATCTTTTTCAAGACAGAATAATGTCAGTAAAAACAGCCTTTATAGCCTTATCGACTTTACTTGTATTTACAATATCGGTAAATGCGCAATCGATCAAAGAACTCGAAGCTCAGAAACGTAAAGCACAAGAGAGGCTCGAGGCAACACAAAAATTGCTTGATGATACCAAGAAATCTCGTAAAGGTACTGAAAATGAGATAAAATTATTATCTCAATCTATGAAAGAGATAAACAACCTAATCTTCTCGATAAACTCTGAAATAGACGGACTTAATAGAGATATTGCATCATTGGAAACCGAAAAGACGGGACTCACACAGCGACTCGAAGTAATTAAAAAAGAGTATGCTACTGCCATCTCGAGAAACGTCATTCTGAGAAAACAGTTCTCTCCTACTCTATTCATTTTTTCAGCCCAAAACTTCAGCCAAGCCATTCGCCGAACAAGATATTTGATTGAGATGTATACCTACCGAAAGACACAAGTATTGGAAATAAAAAAACTGACAAAAGAGGTAATAGACAAAGAGCAGATACTTAATACTTACATAGCCCAGAAGTCGCAGTCGCTTTCGGAAAAAGAGCAGCAAAACAAGACTCTCACACAGAAGCGAGACCAACAAAACCAACTGCTGAAAACCTACAATCAAAAGGAGCAGGAATACAACGCTACCATACGCGAAGAACAGCAACGGCAGAGTAATCTCAACAATCTCATACGTAAAAAAGTAGCCGAAGAAAATCGTAAAAAAGCCGAAGTCGCTCGTAAGGCTGCCGCAGAAAAAAAGCGTAAAGAACAGGTTGCCAAAAGCAATAACACTAAAAACACCACAAAGACAGCGAGTTCAAACAAAAGTAAGGATGCCATAATAACAGAGACAGAATACAAACAATACAAGGAAGATCAGGTACTTACAGGTAACTTTTCGAAAAATAAAGGTAATCTGCCTATGCCTGTCGAGAGCGGACGTATATACCGTCATTTCGGGCGACAGACCAATCCGACCACTAATGCAATAGAGAACAATAGTGGTATATACATAATCACGCCCGACGGGGCTGAAGCCAGAGCCGTATTCGACGGCACAGTATTCGAGGTGATGTACGAACCCGGCTCGGGATATATCATCTGGATCACTCATGGCTCATTCTCTACCGTTTACGCACAACTATCTCTATTCTACGTGAAAAAAGGCGATAAAATAAAGGCACGCCAAAAGATAGGCAAGATAGCTCAGAAAAACAACAAGAGCGAACTCAACTTCTACATTCTCAACGAAAGCGCATCTTACGAGAACCCTGAAAATTGGCTCTCACACTAAGATATAAGAGATGGATAGAAGTAATAATTTCGACTTCATACGATTGATATTCGCTACTTTCGTTATAATATCGCATTCGTACGTACTATCGGGAGATACCGAGGGCGATTTTCTGTACCGAATTACAAACGGACAGACTATGCTATCACACATCGGTGTATCCGGGTTCTTTGTAGTGAGCGGTTATCTGGTTTTTCAGAGCCTATGTCGTAGTTTGTCTGTCCGAGAGTATTTTATCAAACGAGTAAGGCGCATCGTCCCTGCTTTATTTGTTATGCTATGTATCACTCTACTTGTATTGCCTATCGTCTACGACAACAATCTTCCATACCTGAAAAATATGGAAGTGTGGACTTATATACCTCGTAATCTGTTTCTTGCAAATCAATACCATATTACAGGTATTTTTGAGAACAATCCATATCCGCGTGCTATCAATGGTTCGCTCTGGACGATACGCTACGAGATTGTAATGTATATATTGCTGGCTACGCTATTTATAATACGTCATAAACGACTGTATATAATGATACTGTCTGTATCGGTGTGGGTATTTTGCGTTATTGCCTTATTAAGTTTACCTTCTGAAATATTGCAGATTAATATTGGACTACGTATAAATAATTTACTGCAACTCGGAGCATGTTTTTGGGGGGGAGTAGCCTGCTCCTCATTAAATTTATCTGTATTTCGTCGATTTTTCCCACTTGTATTTGTTGCTGTTTCGGCTATTGCTACAATTGCTACCGTTTACGGCGTATTGGATAGTGTATTTTATATAATAATACCTTTTGCAGTAATATCATTTGCCTTATATCCACTGCCTTACATCAAGAGTATAGGTGATAGAATCGGCGACCTGTCGTATGGATTGTATATTTACGCTTTCACTATCCAACAAATGATTGTCTTTTTCTTTCATCCTACAAGCCTAATACTTATCTTTGTAAGCATTGCTATAACAATACCTTTTGCATACGCATCGTGGCATCTTGTAGAGAAAAGGTTTGTACGGTGCAGATAGTTGGTAATTGTTTTATAAACTTGTCGCAACATTTTATTTCTGTATAAGGTTATATATTCTATAAAAATGTTTTATCTCTTCAATATAACAATTGCACACGGGGTGCAATAATCATATCAAAGGTATCGTTGGGCAACCATTTTTTCCCATATTTTACTTATCAC
>CAJPPQ010000050.1 GCA_905372605.1 Porphyromonadaceae bacterium | reverse complement strand
TTATCGGTGGCGACGGAGCAAGTTACGATATAGGTTACGGTGGACTCGACCACGTTATTGCTTCCGGAAAAAACGTTAATATACTTGTTCTCGACACAGAAGTATATTCCAACACAGGAGGACAGTCGTCGAAATCGACACCGATAGGAGCTATAGCCAAGTTTGCCGCTTCGGGTAAACGTGTACGTAAAAAAGACTTGGGACTTATAGCCACCACTTACGGTTATGTCTATGTGGCTCAGGTTGCTATGGGAGCCAATCAGGCACATACTCTCAAAGCTATACGTGAAGCGGAAGCATACAATGGTCCTTCGATAATAATAGCCTATTCTCCTTGTATCGAACACGGTATACTTACCGGTATGGGTAAAGCTCAGGAAGAACAGGCAAAAGCCGTCGAATGTGGCTATTGGCATCTATGGAGGTTCAATCCGGAGCTTGAGGCTGAGGGCAAGAATCCGTTCCAACTCGATAGCAGAGAACCCGATTGGAGCAAGTTCCAAGACTTTCTCAAAAACGAGGTTCGCTTTGCATCGCTGTCGAAACTATTCCCCGTAGAGGCACAAGAGCTATATCAGGAAGCCGAAAACAACGCCCGCAAACGTTATAACAGCTATGTGAGAATGAGTAAGATGGAGTATTAGTATTAATATTAATCGAATGATATAAAAATAGTGAAGCCCCAAAACACAATAAAGTGAAGGGGCTTTTTTATTTTAATCCTTATTTTGCTCAAATAGCTTTGACTTTAAGTCTTTCGTTCTATAACAGTACGACCAACCTCCGACTTACAGTACGACCGATACGTTTCTAATACATACGGCATGAGTCGCATTTAGTCTTACCGCCCTTTCGCTCTACGATACGACGAGCTACGAACAGAAGACATAGAAATATGACTACGCCAACGATAACCTCCTGTACCACACCATAGGTGATAACGTTGTAAGCTATGAAAGCCATTATCCACGCAATAGTCGTAGTATAGCCGACAACAAATAAAGCCCAGAGCCATGAACCTGTCTCATTGCGAGTAGTAACGATAGCAGCGATACAAGGGAAGTATAGCAGTACAAAAAGCAGTAGAGAGACGACAGAGGCTGTGGTATACACCTTAGAACCATCGCTATAGACGGCACTACGAAGTTTATCGGGTAGCGAGAGCTCGATATTGTCTTCGTCGACACCATAAAGCACGCCGATAGTACTTAGAACCATCTCTTTTGCAGCTGCCCCGGTAATGACGGCGACAGTCATCTTCCAGTCGAAACCTATTGGGCGAAGTACAGGCTCTACCGTTTTGCCCATCGAAGCCATATAGGAGTGTTCGAGCTGACTTGCCTTATCGTCCGAAGAACTCTGCGGGAAATACGAAAGTGCCCAAATAATGATGGTACCGACGAGAATGGTAGTAAACATCTTTTTCAGATACTGTGAACCCTTCTCCCACGTATCGCGAAGGACATATTTTATCTGAGGCATACGATAAGAGGGCAGCTCCATAACGAACGGTGTATCGTTGCGGTTAAAAATTATTTTCTTGAATAGTTTTGCGATAAGAGCGGCTACTATTATGCCGGTGAAGTAGATGCAAAACATCACGAGAGCTTGGTATTTTGCGAAAAAAGTACCTATCAGTAGGATATAGACGGGCAGTCTAGCGCTACACGAGATGAAAGATGTAACGAGAATGGTTATCATACGAGAATTGCGATTCTCTATCGTGCGAGTAGCCATTATAGCAGGAACCGAGCAACCGAATCCCATCATCAACGGTATGAACGACTTACCGTGCAAACCTATTTTGTGCATAATACGATCCATAATGAAAGCAGCGCGAGCCATATACCCCGAAGCATCGAGAAGAGTCATACAGAAATAGAGTATAAGTATATTTGGAAGGAACACAATGACAGCCCCTACACCGGCAACTATACCATCGACAAGTAAGTCTTTTAGTATACCGCTTGGCATCACATTCGATAACCATTCTGAGAAGAGACCGACACCCGTTTCTATCCAATCCATAGGATACTGCCCAAGCGAAAAGGTAGCCTCGAACATAAGATAAATGATAGCGGCAAAGATGGGATAAGCCAAATACTTATGTGTAACTATTCGGTCTATCTTCGATGTAATGGTAATATAATCGGGAGCCTCGGCAGCGAAGAATGTCTCTTTCAATGCACCGTCGATAAAAGCATACTTAGCATCCATTATAGCATTTGCAGCACTTGTCTTCAGCTCCTCCTCTATACGACGGCAAGCCTCGTCTCTTACTTCGACCACTTTGCCATAATTGGAATAAATGGCTGCAATAGCCTCTATATCTTTGTCGTGTTGTAGGAGTTGGATGGCTATGTAACGCGGTGTAAAGCTATCGTCGGCTCCCTCGTTGACGGAATATACCTTTTTGATGTTGTCGATAGCCTTCTCGATGACGTTACCATAGTTTATATGTATGTGTCTCACTATCTCGTGCAGTCTCTTGTCGCCGACGATGTCGGCAGAGGAGTGCCGCTTGCCGTGCTTGTGTTCGAGCTCGACTATATGGTGATAACGCTCTATGAGAGCGTCGTCTTTGATAGCATCTATCAACTGCCCGTCGCCGTCGATAATGTCGGCTCCCTCGTAGAGCTTTATGATGGCGTCGAGGAGGTCGTCGATACCCTGCTTGAGAGCTGCCGAAGTAGGTACTATTGGTATTCCAATAAGTTTACTGAGTCGCTCGATGTCGAGACTGTCGCCTCGTTTACGGAACTCATCGTAGAAATTTAGAGCCACTATCGAACGTATGTTCATATCGATGATTTGTGTCGTCAGATAGAGGTTTCGCTCTAAGTTGCCCGAGTCGACGACGTTGACGACAACGTCGGGTTTGTCGCCTACTATGTGATTACGCACAAGCCTCTCTTCGGGCGAGAAAGCCGAAATAGAATACGTGCCGGGTAGGTCTGTAAAATGGAAGTTATAACCCTTATACGTAACGTTGCCACTCTTGATATCGACGGTAACACCGCTATAATTGCCCACCTTGACGTGCATACCGGTAAGAGCGTTGAAAAGCGTCGATTTCCCCGAGTTCGGATTGCCCACAAGGGCTATATTAATCTGCTTTCGCCTCTCGAGAGCTATGCTTCGAAAGTCGTCTTCGCTGATAGTTCCGTGATATTCACCGCACTGTGCCTTAATAACGTTCGATGCCTCTTCTTCTGAAACGATATCTATCTGAGCGGCAACGCTACGCCTAAGCGATACCTCGTAACCCATTATTTTATACGTGATAGGGTCGCCAAGCGGAGCTTCCTTCATCACCTCCACTACTTTACCCTTTATGAAACCCATCTCCACGATTCTCTTACGGAAACCGCCGTAGCCGTGTACCTTTACAATACAGCCTTTCATCTGTGGCTTCAGTTCCGATAGTTTCTGCATAATATATCTTGTATCTTTCTTTTTATAGTAAACAACGCGACAAAACTCACGAAGTTAACATTGTAAACTCTGTCTGTCAATCACCATAAATAGTTATTTATCTTGCTTTTTATAATTACTTTGTGTTATTCGTCCCAACGCGTCATAGTCTTGTGTACATCGGTGATAGGCATAATTCCCGCTTTGAGTACTACTTTCTGTCCTATTTGTTGTGTGAGGAAAAAACATAAGCCCCTCGCAAGTCCTTCTCGCGATTCTGATATAATCACATAGAGCGGACGCCAAAATGGGTAATTGCCGTTGTAGACGTCGCCTGCATAGGGCAGATAGCTGTCTGAGAGAGTTGCCTTGTCATCTTTCGAAATCCTTACTATACGCACCTTGCTGCTATTTGACTCGTACTGCACCGAATTGACGTTGCCAAACTGGTTCATACCGACTATCCCGATATTATTTGGGTCTTCGGCTATCTTATCGAAGATGTTTTGCCCCTCGCCGACGACGTAGAAGTGCTTCGATACATCTTGCGACCCCCGTGTGATAGAGTCTGATATGTAACGCATAACGCCATTGCTCTTATCGACGAAAAATATCTTCACCGTACCGAGAGGCGAGTTTTTGTTTATCTCTTTCCAACTGTTTATCTGCCCCATTATTAGCTGTTTTATCTGTTTAGGGCTCAGTATGCTGTCGGTATTTTGTTTATTGATGATGAAAGCTATTCCCTCGTAGCCGAAAGGGTATTTTCGTACCACACGTGTCTTAGGCAATAGCTCTCTCTCTCTGCTATCGAGGTCTCTGCCTACGACAATGAGCTTCACCGAGTCGTCGATAAGGTGGCGGATAGCTTCCTTCTCTTCGAGATACTTAGGAAATACGAACGCTTCGGGATAATGCACAGAAAAAACGTCGAGCTCTGCCTCTACTATATTTTGCATATTCTCGTCGGCAGCGATAGCTATCACTCCCGATACAAGCGTATCGTCGCTGTCGGCCTGCTTGTGTCGGCACCCGAATGCAACAATAGAAATTAAGGTTATAGTAAGTATTGTCCGATACATAGTTTCGATATTTAAACGTGTATTTATCTAAAATAAAATGATACCGACTACCCAATAGATATAATCGGTATCACAAAAAAATCAATTTTACTCTTTTATTAAAATATTTTCCTTATCGCTCTATAAACTCTGAAGATGCCATAAAGCAATATCACCACTCCCACAATTATACGAATAGTCTTAAACTGTATTAAAACCTCAGCTCTCTCCCAAACCAGTAACGACACACCTGCAACAAGATAAAAGACTGCCATTACCGACTCGAATATTACGAGTGCTAGAGCTTTGCCGTCGTATTTTTGCATAGAGAGAGGTATCTTAGTTTCTAAGTACGAAACGTATCGGTTGAGTGAAATAAGCTCTAACGGTATTACCGTTTTGCTTACCGGGAATCCATTTAGGCATAGCCTTCACCAAACGGATAGCCTCTCTGTCGAGTGTGGAGTGAGCACTCTGTACCACCCTTACGTCGGTAATCGAACCGTCTTTCTCTACGACGAAACCTACCTGTACAAGTCCCTGTATTTCGTCGGCAACTGCCTGTTGCGGATATTCGAGGTTTTCCTTCAACCATTTCAGACGAGCCTCTTCACCGCCAGGAAAAGAAGGCTTTACTTGCACCCAAGTATAGACTTTTTTGTCGTCATCGGTATTGGTAGTTTCCACCACCTGCTTGTAGTCGTCGGGGTTGAACCCGCTTCCGTCGGTAGTACCGTCTTCGACCGTCTTCGTGGCTATTACGGCATCGAGGTCTTTCAGAGCATCGTTTGCCTGAGCAAGGTTCTGGTCTTGAATATCTTTATCGTCTACTACCCTTGCCTCAGTAACCATAATAGACTTGGCGAGTATCACCTGAGTCTCTTGCGGTATATCCATTTCTTGTGGTTCGTCGGGCTTCTTCTGCTCTTGGGTGGTATTGAATTCCGTCTGAGCGAAAGCCTCGTCTTGTGCGACCGTCTTCTGACTTAAAATCATATTCTCTATGATATCCGGTAGAAAGATAGCTGCAAGTCCAAGCACGATTACCACTATCAACGACTTAATGTGTCGATTCGACGAATCGTCTCTCAACTGGTATGCACCGTAACGTTTATTTTTGCCTTCGAAAAGAATTTCGAGCCATTGCGGCGACTGTAAATCAAAATCTTTTGCCATACTTACAATCTTTTTAATAGTTATTTAATACCGAGAGATTCCTTTTGAGCTTTGGTAAGATAGTCGGGTTTGGTTCTATTCGATTTCAGATACAAAAGAGCTCTTTCATTGTCTGTAAGCTCGGCTATCTGATAGAATCCTATATTGCATACCAACATTTCGTCAAGAGCATCTACCATATTTTTATACGACGACTTGTCCGAAGGTTTTATCAATACGTTTGGAGCTATCTTAAGATTCTTGTTTGCATCTGTTTGTATCTCCTGTACCTGCTCGGTAAAATACTTCTCGCTTATCTGTCCTTTACTACGCTTCTCTTTTAGTTCCTGTATCTTTTGATACGTTCCATCATTTTTCCTCATCAGTATGGCACGTATACCGTCTTGGTTGTACGTGGTACGTTTCAAGAAAGCGGTATCGTTCCAGTTTTCTTCCGTAGGCTTACCTTCGTAGTAATAAATATCGTTGTTGTCGCCGAGTAAGATAGTGAGAGCCGTAGAAGCTCTGAATTCAGTACCTTCTCCTTCTTTTACTTTGTCTTTTGCCGGCATAGTGATATTCATCACCTGAGGTTTGAGTAGTGTCGTACAGAACATAAAGAAGGTTATAAGCAACATATTCATATCCACCATAGGAGTGAAATCGACCCTTAGTACCTGCTTTTTCTGCCTTCCCTTTTTCTTCCCACCTTCATCTTTCACTTGTACTTCTGACATATTCTTGTACTTTTTATTAAAATTAGTAATATTAGTTTGATGAGGCAGTCCTCAAATTAGTTACCAAAAGATATTCGTTCTTGTGCAAATCTCTCAAATCGCTTATTACTTTCTTTACAACCTGATAGTCGGTAGTCTTATCGGCTTTTATAGCCAATTTCACTGCCCCGATAGCTTTTCCTTTGGTAGCACTATCTATCCAAATCTTAAATTCATTTTTGGGGTCGATAGTATTGCTACCTTCGGCTGCAGGCTCTTCCGACTCTTGGTTAGGGATACCTATGTGCGGATTGTTTGGCACTTTGAGTTGTTCTTGCATATATGCGTCCTGTTTCTCTACAGTCTTGTCCAAATATGCAGGGAACTCTCTGATAGGTACTCCAAAAGAGGTAAGCCTACGAATAGCGTTTTTTTGTTCAGGTGTAAAAGTAATATTGTAGTGTGATGCTACGAGTTCGGCTGTCCTTTCCAATTCGTCCGGATTGTCCATTGCAAGGAATATTTTACCGTCCTTATCCACAAGGATAGTAACCGTATTTTGTTCCGGCACTTTCACCTCCGATACCGATGCAGGCGTATTTACCGTAATAGGCTCTTTCTGCACGAATGTAGAGGTAAGCATAAAGAAAGTAAGCAACAGCACAGTAACATCACTCATCGCAGTCATATCGATGAACGTACTCTGTTTTTTTACCTTTACTTTTCCCATAAATTATCGTATGTCTTTGAAATCGAAAAACATCAATGATTTTTCTATTTCGGAAATAATCTTAAAAATAAGTAAGCTGATATAATTATTTATGCGTTTCCGAATAAGTTTGAGCCAAAGCGAAACTTACCTCTTCGATAGCATAAGTCATATTGTCGACCTTGCCGCTATAGAAAGCGTAAGATATGATAGCCAAAGCACCGGTAGCAATACCCGAAGCAGTATTTACAAGAGCTTCCGAGATACCTACCGAAAGAGCCATAGAGTCTACACCACCCGCACCGGCAAGAGCCTGAAATGCACGAATCATACCCAATACAGTACCGAAAAGTCCCATAAGAGTACCCAGAGTAGATATAGTAGCTACGATAGGCAGATTTTGCTGCATCGATGGCAGCTGTATTGCGGTAGCTTCTTCGATTTCGTCTTTTATAGCTTGTATCTTTATTTCGTTAGCTACGTTGAGCGATTCTACTTCGCGGTATTTTGTCAAACCTGCATCTACGATAGCGGCTACGGAACCTTGCTGTTTGTCGCACAATTTCTGAGCGGCATCGATATTGCCTTTGGTGAGTTCTTCTTTGACTTCGGCTACGAACTTTATCAAGTTGCCTTTACCTTTTGCTTTGTTGAGAGCAAAAAATCTTTCGACCGAAATAACAATCACTGTAAGCAACAATGTCAAAATAATAGGTACCACAAATCCACCTTTGTACATAGTACCGAGAAGGTTGAGCGGGTGATTGTCGATATTGCCGTCTTCGAAGTTAGATGCATTTCCCAATACGTAACGGAAGAACAATACTGCCAATATTAGACATACTAAAATCACAATTGATGCGTTGACGCCACGAGACTTTTTGATCCCTTTCTTTGTTGTTTGCTTTTGGTTTTCCATAAAAATCTTTTTATTTTAAAATTATAAATTTATATTCTTAGATATTCTACTTTTCTCGATTATAAAACAGAGCCACTAATGGGGGCAATCCATTTCAGGCTGCAAAAATAGTGTTTTTTTTATACATACACAAAAACGATACTTTTATTTGATATACTAAAGCCAATTTTTTTTGCAGACAATGGGCTAATGCCCCATACATTCAAAGTCTTGTCTTAGACTCGGCAAACCGTACTTTGTAAAATTTCCTCCCATCGAATAAAACTTATTTACTATTTTTGCACTGTTTTTTTAGGAGTATAGCGTTATAGTGGAACAA
>CAJPPQ010000049.1 GCA_905372605.1 Porphyromonadaceae bacterium | reverse complement strand
GTCGTGTACGGTATCGCTATTTTTTTCGCACACCATATCCATATGAGCCTGTAATACAACGGTCGGGCGTTTTTCATAGCCTTTCGAAGCTGGCTTTTTCATCAAAACATTACCTGCGTGGTCTTTTACGGCTTCTATTCCGTGACGTTTACTCCAATCGAGTAAGAAACTGATGATTTGTTCCTCTTTTTTCGAGGGACGCGGTACTTGGCAGATTTCAAAAAAGCACTGCCACAGTGTTTTAGGTTCTAAATTTAGCATATTTTTATTTTGTTTATTATCTCTGTAAATGATATGGTCACTAGACCGCAAAGTTATATAAAATAGTACACAACTGCAAACTACTACCACACACATTCGACACATCTAATTATCATACAATTTATTAGATATTATAAAATCTATTACAGACTTAGGCAACACATCCGTTAATGGCAGATGTTGCCGTATACGATGGCGAATATCTGTCGAAGATATATCAATATATGGAGCATCTATTTTGTGAATATTAGTGTGCCGCAACATATTATCGGAGCTATTCGTATCGGCGTGGCGAGGATAAACCAATACGGTGTATTTACGAAGTATCTCCTCGTAATTTTTCCACTTATCAAAAATAGCCATATTGTCCTCTCCTATCAGCAGAAAAAACTGATAATCAGGGTATTGTTTTTGCAAATAATTTAGTGTGTCGATAGTATAACTCGGACGCGGCAGACGAAACTCCACATCCGAAACTTTTGTATCTCTGATACCTTCAAAAGCAATCTTCGCCATCTGCAGACGCAATTCGTCGGCTATAAGTTCGTCGGAGGTCGTCTTCAATGGATTCAGAGGCGAAACTACAATCCACACATCATCTACTATATCGCTGTCCAAAAGATACTTAGTTAATGATATATGACCATTATGCACGGGATTGAAACTGCCCGAATATATACCTATTCTTTTACGTCTATTTGTAGACATCGACCTTTAATAGTTTTTTTAAGCGCCTTGCAAGTTCTACAACACATTGAGTACCTGCTCTTTTATCTGCTCCAATTCGTCTTTCATCATCACCACAATTTTCTGTATCTCGGAGTGATTGGATTTAGAGCCAAGTGTATTTATCTCTCGTCCAATCTCTTGCGATATGAACCCGAGCTTTTTGCCTTGATTCTGTTCGGCATCGATAGTATTGACGAAATATTCGAGGTGGCATTTAAGACGCGATTTTTCTTCGCTTATATCGAGTTTCTCGATATAAAAAATCATCTCTTGCTCCAAACGATTCTGGTCTATTATATCCGACTTGGCAGTCAGTTGCTTAAGTTCGTCTAAGATACGTTCTTTTATACGCTGTACTCGTTCTTTTTCGTATTTATCCACTTCGGTCAGCAATAGCGATATACGTTTAATACGCTCTTTTAGAAATGATTCCAATGCATTACCCTCCTGTTGTCTGAATTTGTCGAAAGCCAAAAGCGAGTCTTTTACTACAGACAATATCTCGGCAGAGTCTTCATTAGAGGCAGACACCGTATCTGTCTGATATACATCGGGCATAGAAAGTAATATCCTAAACCAATTATCCGAACACGGCTCCGGTATAGATATATCGTTCGATATATTTTTTATCTGCTCGTAATATGCTTTTATTACCGATTTGTTTATTAGAGGTCGGTTTTTAAGAGAATCTTCTTCGACAGCAACAACGACATCGACTTTACCACGTACTATATACTTAGCTATCAGGCTCCTATATTCAAGTTCGTATTCTCGATAATTTGCAGGTAATTTGAAATTTATATCTATCTGTTTACTATTAAGGGATTTTATTTCACAGCTTATTTTCTTGTCTCCCAATACTCTGGTAATCCTACCGTATCCCGTCATTGATTTTAGCATAAAACGTAATATTTTTTTGTGCCACAAAATTAATGATTTTTTACGAGAGACAAAACTTAATATTTTTTTACAAGAAAGTATTATCTTTGCATATTAATTAGTCGAATGGAGATAATTACAATATCAGCAAGATAGATATGAAAAAAATACAAATGGTTGATTTACACAGCCAATATCTAAAAATAAAGAATGAAGTAGACAGCGGTATTGCGTCTGTAATAGAGAGTTCGTCGTTTGTAAAGGGCGATAAGGTAGCAGAGTTTCAGAGACATCTGGAGACGTATCTCGGGGTAAAACACGTAATACCGGTAGCCAACGGTACAGATGCCCTACAAATAGCCCTTATGGCACTGGGACTCAGACCCGGCGACGAAGTAATAACACCTACTTTCACGTTTATTGCTACGGCAGAGGTTGTGGCTCTTTTGGGGCTTATTCCCGTACTTGTCGATGTAGACGAAGATACTTTCTGTATTGATATACAAGCGCTTGAAAAGGCTATTACTCCGAAGACCAAAGCTATTGTACCGGTACATCTTTTCGGTCAAAATGCAGATATGGAATCTATTATGAAGATTGCTAAAAAACACAATCTCTATGTGGTTGAAGATGCCTGCCAGTCAATGGGCTCGAGGTATATATTCGGCAACGGCAACAGGCAACATTCGGGTACGATAGGAGATATAGGCTGTACATCATTTTTCCCATCGAAAAATCTCGGTTGCTACGGCGATGGCGGTGCATTATTTACCAATAATAGCGAACTTGCCGAACATATATCTATAATAGCCAATCACGGTATGAAAGTACGTTACCACCACGATGCAATTGGAGTTAATTCGCGACTCGACAGTATCCAAGCAGCTGTACTCGATGCCAAATTACCTCATTTAGAAGAATATATAGCGAATCGCCAAAGTGCTGCAGCATATTACAATAAGCGATTTGCCGGCAATAGCAGTATAAAAACTCCTATCATTGCGTCGTATAGCACACATTCATTCCACCAGTACACGCTACGTCTTGAGGGGATAGACCGCAAGAGACTCATTGACGAAATGGCTCAGAAGGGAATACCTATGATGATATATTATCCGATACCGATACATTTGCAAACAGCATACAAAAATCTGAGCTACAAACAATACGATTTACCGATTGCCGAGAAGCTCTCTGATACAGTATGTTCGCTTCCTATGCACACCGAACTCGACGATGAGCAACTCGACTATATCGCTACAAATTTTTTAAATATTATATCTCATTGTAAGTCTAATTAATTCAACATAAATCACTAATAATCACATTTTTATGCAACTAAAAAATCATAGAGTATTAATAGCAACAATATTGATTGTAATTTTGGGAATCACATCGTGTAAAAAACACCTTCCCGACTTGGATAACAATAATCCTCAAGAACTTATAGGTACTTGGATATCGGCAAACGAAGACGACCTGAATATAGAAGCAGGTATAATAGGTGGAATTATAGAAACCATCGTAAAAAAAAGCGGATTCAAAATGCCGAATACAATGATATTTAATACAGATAGCACGGGTACAATGAGTTACGACGACGATACAGGAACATTTACTTATAAGCATACTCCTGGTGGTATAATAGTGAAATTCAGTGTACTGACTCTCGGAGGAGTCGACGTATCGTCGGAGCCTGTAATATTTGCATACCATATCGACACTAATAAAAAAATGACTCTAAAAGCCGATATGACAAGCCATTTCCGTATATTTTTAAGAGAGTATAAAAACGGAGAGCTAGGCGGAGCAAATCTAATATCAAAAGCTGAAATTATCGGAGTCTACAATAAAAAATAGATATTAATATTGCCTTTTACGAGAAAAAAGTATTACCTTTGCAGACTTTTTGTCCCGAACAAAAGATGTGTATGGGAAATTAGTATTATTTAATTAATTAATTTTGAGTAACACAAAAAATCAGTTTTTAGAATGAAGACATTCAAATTAGAAGGCAAGCCAAGAACCTCAGTTGGCAAAAAAGCAGTAAGTGCACTACGTAAAGAGGGTTTTATCCCTGCAGTACTTTATGGCTATAAATCAGTAGAATTACCTTACGAAGGCAAATTGGAAGATGGTCAGGTATTGATAGAACATCAGGGAAAAGGAACAATAGTTACAAACTTTGTCGTAACATTCGATGCTATACGTAAGTTGGTATATACTCCCGATATATTTGCAGTAGAGCTAAATATCAATGGTAAAGTTCAGAAAGCAATATTGAAAGACATTCAACTTCACCCTGTTACCGACGAGATACTACATATAGATTTCCTTACCGTATTCGAAGATAAACCTATTACTATCGAAGTTCCGGTTGTTTTGGACGGATTTGCTGTCGGTGTACGTGCGGGTGGTAAGCTCAATCTTGTTTCGAGGAAGCTCAAAGTGAAAGGGCTATTGGAAAATATTCCCGAAAGTCTACATATAAATGTAGAAAACTTAGAGCTCGGTAAGGCTATTCAGGTAAAACATCTGCAATACGACAACCTTACTATGCTCAATGCTCCCGACAACGTAGTATGTGCCGTAGTCGTAACACGTAATGCTATGTCGGCTACCCCGGCAGCTACCGAAGCTGCAGCCCCTGAAGCAAACCAAGCCAATTAGAAACACAGATATTTTCAAGCAACTTTAAGTCGAAGGTTATCTAAATTACAGATAGCCTTCGCGTTTTTTTTATACCTTCGGTAAATCTGACTCAAATACGTATTATAGCATCTCGAAAGATATGAGGTGATTGCCCTTGAGACGCTCCGATACAATATCTACAAACTCTTGCCTACAACTGAGAGTAAATCTGCAATCGGTGGTTTGTTGTTGCGATAAGACTTTGATATCAAAGTCTTTGATAAGTCTCATTATAAAATTCATATTGTCGTATTGGCAAGCGACAGTAAACCGTCTTTCGATAGGGATTTCGACTATTTGCGTATTTTCGATAGCATCGAGGGCAGCCATTTTGTAAGCATTTATGAGTCCCGACGTACCGAGCAGAGTACCACCGAAATAGCGTACCACCACTATCAATACGTCGGTAAGACTCTTAGAATTGATCTGTCCGAGTATTGGGCGTCCGGCTGTACCCGAAGGTTCGCCGTCGTCGTTAACTCTATATGTATCTCTACTATAACCAAGCATATAAGCATAGCACACATGACGGGCATCGAAATACTTACGACGTATAATATCTATATGCCCCATAGCACTATCGACACTATCGACAGGAAAAGCAAACGACAAAAATTTGCTCCCTTTGTCTTTGAATAATCCTTGCGACTCGTTTTTGATTGTAAGAAAACTATTCATTTATAGCCTGTTGGTGAAAAATAATGTGTTTTTTAGTCGTTGCGACAAAATTAATCAAAAAAATATTTTTATCATTTCGAAAAAATATACTACCTTTGTCTTTTGAAAAGATATTGCCTTGTAGTGTAATGGTAGCACATCAGTTTCTGGCACTGCTTGTCTGGGTTCGAATCCTTGCAAGGCAACAAAAAAAGCAACTTTCGATACCGACAGAGGTCTTTGGAGGTTGTTTTTCTTTTTTGCACACAATCCTCATTTCGTATTTAATATCTTATAAAAAAATGATTATCTTTGCGTGTCGAATATTCAATTCGATTTATTTTACATTATGGTCAGACTAATTTCATCGGTAGAAGACAAACTTATCGTAAACGAACTTAAAGACAAACTCTTGTGTAAGACTCAAAGAGCTAATAATGAGATCTATATAGTCGACTCACATAATGCACCAAACACCGTAAGAGAAATCGGACGATTGCGGGAACTATCGTTTCGTAACAGCGGCGGAGGTAGTGGCAAATCGTTTGACCTCGACGAGTACGACTCGTTAGAAAAGCCTTTCAAACAGCTAATCGTCTGGAACCCAGAAAAGAGAGAAATTATAGGAGGATACAGATTTTTGTGCGGTAGAGATGCTACTTTCGATACGGAGGGAAATCCTATTATGCCGATGAGCCATATTTTTCGAGCATCGAAAAGATATATTTCCGACTACCTACCCTACACTATCGAACTCGGACGAGCATTCATTCAACCTAAATATCAGTCGTACAAAGGAGGGCTAAAGAGCCTATATGCTCTCGATAATCTTTGGGACGGTATAGGGGCTATGATTGGAAACAACGACGACGTAAAATATATGGTAGGCAAAGTAACCATATATCCAAAAATGAAGGTAGAGGCTCGGTATGCAATCACATTTTTCTTGAAATACTTCTTCGAAGACAAAGACAAACTATTCGTACCTATCAGAGAAGAAGCTATACCTGAAGAATACCTTATAAAATTCGAACAGATGTTTGATCAAAATATTTCCGTAAACGAAAACTTCAGGATATTGACCAATTACCTTAAGGAGTATAGCGAACGTATACCTGCACTGATAAAAGCTTACATCGAACTTGCAAGCACGATGAAATCGTTCGGGACGTGTTTCGACCCCGACTTCGGCAACATATACGATACAGGTATTATGATAGCAATAGACGATATATACAACAGTAAAAAAGAGCGATATATGTCTTATTACATCAAAAAACGTTCGATTATAGATACCATATTGAACAAAGAAAAAATCATATAGTACGTATTTACGAATATTATTATAGGTCATCATGCTCGAAATAGGTAATACGGTAGTAAGTTTTGATTTGTTCGAACGCTGCTTTTGTTGTAAACTAAGCGAATGCAAAGGCTGTTGCTGCGTAGAAGGAGACGCCGGAGCCCCACTGACGACAGAAGAGATAGGTATCATCAACGATATTTTACCTTCGGTACGTAAATTTCTGCCACAGAAGTCGATAGAGGTAATAGACAAATATGGAGTAAGCTATGTCGATAGAGACGGCGACAATGTAACATCGCTGGTAAACGATAGAGAGTGTGTATTTTCTTATGTCGAAGACGGCGTTTGCTATTGTGCCTTAGAAAAAGCATATATGGAGGGATTGACCGACTTTCCAAAACCGATATCTTGCCATTTGTATCCTGTCCGTATAGCTGAGTATCACGATACGACTGCCGTAAACGTACATAGATGGGAGTGTTGTCGGTCTGCCGAAATTTTCGGCAAAGAAATAGGACTGCCTGTATATCAATTTCTTAAAAACCCTCTGATAAGGAGGTTCGGCAAGGAGTGGTACGACGAACTCGAATGTGCTGCAAAGGTATATTTTTCTGAATTCAAAAGTATAAAAGACAATAAATAAAAGAGATAACTTTTTATGAAACAGGCGAATAAAAGTATTTTGTTGGTATTAATATTATTGAGCGTATCGCTTTTGATAAATGCAAAGGTAAAACCTTTCACCGTAGTAATCGACCCCGGACACGGAGGTAAAGACCCCGGAGCGACACGAGCCGGAGTGTGCGAGTCGAATATCAATCTCGATATCGCTCTTTTGGTGGGTAGCATGCTGGAAAAACATCACGATATAAAAGTGGTATACACCCGCAAGACAGACAAAACGCTCGAACCTGTAGAACGTATGGAAACGGCCAATAAGGCAAATGGAGATATATTCGTATCGATACATGTAAATTCAGCATATAATGAAGCAAAAAAACGCGACGTAACTACTACTCACGGTGTGGAAGTATACATACAAACAGTAGAGAATACAGACCGTAAGACACGAACATTAAAGCAAAAAAGCTCTATTACCTCGATAGGCGAAAACGGAATAGAAGTATCGAAGCGATACGACGAAAACAATAGCCCGACTTTCAATGCCATATATGAGATAAAGCAAGCTCAGATATTCAATCTCAGCAACAACTTAGCTACATATATAGGTAATGAAATGGGAGAAAAGGAGCGTAAAATACGTGGAGTAAAACAGCAATCGCTCTATGTTACGTGGCAAACAATAGTACCGAGTGTACTCGTAGAAGTTGGTTATATAACCAATCCCGAAGAGCGTGCTTTTATGACCTCGAAAGATGGACAAAGAAATCTTGCCACAGGAATATATAATGGGATATTGAAATATAAAAACGATTTCGACCTCAGCAAAGAATCGATGAAATCTATTACCGCCGTACAAAATATGCAAGCATACGACACGGAAACAGTGGAAGAAGACAGCAATAGTATAGTATCTAAAGAAAGTACGAATAAAGACGAGATAGTATTTATGTGGCAGATTATGACCTCGTCTACTCCTCTGAAAGACAATGACTATCGGTTCAAAAAACTTAAATGCTCGTTCTACAAAGAAAACAATATCTATAAATATACCTATGGCAGCAGTACAGACTACAAAGAAGTACAAAAACTACAGGCAGATATAAAAAAGTTATTTAGCGATGCTTTCATAATAGCAATGAAAAACGGTAAAAGAATAGATATTAATGAAGCAAGAAAACAATAATAAACCAAGACAAACAGCATATTGATGTTGTTTATCTAAATAAATAATATTTAGT
>CAJPPQ010000048.1 GCA_905372605.1 Porphyromonadaceae bacterium | reverse complement strand
ACTCTATGGCACGCTCGGGGTCACATTTGATATTGATGTCGTGCGGGTCGGTGAGGTCTATCATACAAAACATTTTATCGTATACAAAGAAAACGAGATAGTCGGGGTTGAACGGCAACCGCTCCTTTGTGGCAGGAAACGACAGACAAAATGTGCGTAAATCTTCGATATTCATAACGATGCAAAGGTAATATTTAATTACGAATCGAATGAAAACACAAGGACAATTTTCCCCCGTTTAACATAAGATGAGTATCGTTACGTCAGTACGACAAACGTCCGACTTACAGTACGACTATCGTCGATGTGTAAGTACGATGAATATGGTGAGAATGAACCGCCAATTGAGCCGTAACCGAATATTTTTTACTATTTTTGCAGCACAATTGCGTATCGCTCGTAGCCGACACATCGGCAGGAGCGGCAAAAGAAGGACAAATAAATAAGTTATCGAACAAAAAGAACAGTATCACTATGTCGGGTATCATCTCTCTTACGGGCGACTTGGGAAGCGGCAAAAGCACCGTCTCTACCATACTGTGCAAGCAACTGCACTACGAATACATCTACACCGGACAGATACAACGCCGCATAGCCGAACGTTACGTTATGACAACCAACGAGCTGAACGTATATGCCGAGACACACCCCGAGATAGACCGCGAGATAGACGATACGTTCAAGTCGCTTGTCGACGCCAATAGCCTAATTGTCGACTCACGTATGGCGTGGTTTTTCATTCCCACATCGTTCAAAGTGTTCCTTAAGACCAATATAGTAGTATCGGCTAAGCGTATATCGGGCGACCAGCGTCGTATCAACGAAAACTACGAATCAATACAAGAAGCGGCTCTGAAGATAGTCGAACGCAAGAAAAGCGAGGTGAAGAGATACAAACAGTATTACGGTGTCGACTGCCTCGACCTCACCAACTACGACCTCATCATAGACACCACCGAAATATCGCCCGACGAAGTATGCGATATAATACTGAAAGAGTTTGCCAAGTTTGCCCACGACAGCCGACACTACAAGAAGAGAGCCTTCGTTTCGCCCAAGAATCTATACCCTACGCTACCGACCGACGATTCGGAGAGCGTAAAGGTGGCGTATTACGACTCGTTCGACTACATAGTGAGCGGACACCGAGCTGTAGCCAATAGCCTCAGAGCAGGCAGCAAACTGATAGAGGTAGAGTACATTCCTTCCGACAACAAGGCGATAGCCTCCGACAAAACACTGCTACGGCAGTGGCAGCAAGCGCATGGCTTCGAGTATCTCATCGAACCATAAACAAACAATAGGCATTGCAGCAAGGTCATTCGTCGTCGTCCGATTGCAGCAGAGCAACGGCATAGGCAGCGATACCCTCGCTACGCCCCACGAATCCCATCGTCTCGTTGGTAGTAGCTTTGATACCTATGCGGCGAGGCGACACCCGTAATATAGCCGAGAGTACCTCTTTCATAGAGTCGATATACGGATTGAGTTTAGGGTGTTCGGCACAGACCGTAGCGTCGATATTACCCAAGCGGTATTCCTCTTCTTCGACCAGAGCGAGCGTCTGTGCGAGGAGCACTTTGCTATCGGCATCGAGGAAGCGGTCGTCGGTATCGGGGAAGTGGTATCCTATATCGCGAAGTCCCGCCGCTCCGAGTATGGCATCGCAAATGGCGTGTATGAGTACGTCGGCGTCGGAGTGCCCCATAAGTCCGTGCGAATGAGGTATCTCGACTCCTCCTACAATAAGCCTACGCCCGAGAGCAAAGCGGTGTACGTCGTATCCGAATCCTATTCTAATCATATCGTTGGTCGTTTTAATATATATTATTTCATATAAAAGATATGGAAGTTCATTTTCTACCGAAGTCGGCAGGAATCTCACCCCAGCGTGAGGTCTCCCATTTTATTACTTTATTGCTAAAACTATTTTTGGCAAGCCACGCCTCTGCTCTGCGTATAAGGTCGAAAACCTCGGCATTGGCAGCCTTTTCTACGAGGCGAGTCTTGCATTTGCCGCCCCGAAGCCATAAGATGGCATTGTAGCTATCGGAAAATATATCGTAGGTCCAGCCCAGACGTTTCGATAGAGCCAAGACGTGTACCAAGGCGAGAAACTCTCCGATGTTGTTCGTAGCCTCGCGGTATATTTTGCTGCGGAAAATCTCTTGTCCGCTATCGACCCATACTCCCCGATACTCCATATTGCCGGGGTTGCCTCCGCAAGCGGCGTCGACAGCTATGGCTCGGTACGAAGGTCGGCTCGCCGACGTACCGACGATAGGGCTTGCTTTTGGCTTCGCCTGCCGATGTTTAGCAAAGGTGGGCATTCCGGACTCGAAGGCTTCTACAGCCTCAGCCCGAGTGGTGTATCCCTTGTAGACTGCTCCCTCGAACTTGTCTATCTGCTCCTTGCAGCTCTGCCAAGAGTCGAAGATACCGACGTTGCGCCCTTGCCACACTACATAATGCTTGTACTTGGTCATAATCCGATTTTTGAGTACAAAGATAAGTCTTTTAGCTTATACGGGCTACGATTCGGCTTAGTTTCTCTTCGTCGTCGATATCGTAGGGCAGCCAACAGATATCGAAGCCGCGTCGCTCCATTCCCCTAAACCACGTCATCTGCCGTTTGGCAAAGCGGTGTATCGCCGTCTCGAGCGAACGATACATCTCATCGAACGAGATATCGCCCACGACGTACTGGGTTATATATTTGTATTCCAGACCATAGTATATGAGATCGTCGGGCTGTAAGCCGTCGGCAAGCAATCGACCGACTTCGTCGATCATACCTTCGTCGATACGTGCCTGCAGCCGCTCCGATATACGGCGTCGGCGCGTGTCTCTATCTATATCTATGCCGAAAATAGTGTATTCTCTTGTAGGTCTATCGTTGCGACGCCTGCCGATGCCTTCTCGTTCGTAGTAGTCGGCTATCTCTATGGCTCTAACGGCTCTGGCAACGGTCGACGTATCGGTGGTATTGTGTAGCGTCTTGTAGCGGGCAAGTATCTGCCTAAGCTCTTCGAGGCTCTTCCCATCGAGGCTCCGACGTAGCGAGGCATCTCGAGGTACCTCTACCATCTTGTACCCATCGAGCACAGCCTCTATATATAACCCTGTACCTCCACAGAGTATGGGAGTATCGCCCGCTTCGGCTATCTTGCTCATAGCTATGTCGAAGTCGCGGCAATATTCGTAGAGGTTGTAGTGATAGCCTGCCTCTGCAATATCTATCATATGATACGGTATCGCCTTGCCTCCAACGTTGTATTCTGTAAGGTCTTTGCCCGTACCTATATCCATTTGTCGATATATCTGTCGCGAGTCGGCACTGATAATCTGCCCGTTTATCCGCGAAGCCAGAAGCGTTGCCAGATGTGTCTTGCCGCAAGCGGTCGGTCCTAAGACGACTATAAGTCTCTTCGTGTCTGTAATCATCTATTTAGTTAGGATAGCTGTCGGGGAGAGGTTACATTGTAGTCGTTACCGTGTCGTCGTCGGCGATAGTCTCGTTGCCTATCACAAAACGTTTGTAATACGATATGGCTATTGTCGTTACGGGCAGAGCGATGATCAACCCCAAGAAGCCAAACAGCACTCCGAATACCGAGAGCGAAAGCAGTATTATGGCAGGACTAAGCCCCATCTTACGCCCCATTATCTTAGGCACTATTAATGCGTCGGTCGTTACTTGGATAACGACAAATACGATGAGTACTCCCAAGAGCATCAACCACAGACTACTACCCGTCTCGATACTGCCTGCAACGGCAAAGAATATTACCGGCACGAACCCGAATGTATGCAGATAGGGCACTATACTGAGTATTCCTATGAGTATTCCCATAGCTATTGCCATCGGCAACCCTATGATAGAGAAACCTATGCAATACAACGTTCCTTCGATGAGACAGATAATAAACTGTCCCCTGAAATATTGATTCATCGCATTCGAGAGCTCACCTTGCAGTTCGGAGGCAAAGCGACGATATTTGACTGGGAAAACCTTTATCAGGTTGGAGTTGAGCTTTTCGTATTCGCTAAGGATAAATATCATATACAGCAAAACTATAAAAACAGAAAGCACCGTAAGCAACAGCTTCCACACGTTTGAGAGCAATCCCCAAAACGGAGGCAAGAGCTTCCCTATAACGACATTGAGTGTATCGAACGAGATAAGGCGGTCGTAGTCGAAACTATCGAAGTAAGTCTTCATATTATTTATTATAACATCGTTGATAAACGGGTTCTCACTTAAGCGTGCCAAGTAGTCGGTAAGTATGGGTACTATCTTGATAAACTCATTATAAACAATAGGCAGTATAAGGAAACACGCTCCTACCAAGACACCGACTATAAACAGAAGCGACAAAACAATAGAGACGATGCGGCTCCTTACCCGAAGTTTATACTGTACGAAACAGACTAACGGATAGATGAGATATGCCAAAAACCAACCTACGACAAACGGGAGCAATACGCCCGCCAGATTGCGGACAATAAGGAATAGCCCTACTGCAATCAATATCCTTATAACGAGTTTGACGGTGCTGTCGAGTGAGTAGTTACGAGCGTTCATAGTGTTTTATCGGTTTTGGTTGTTTACGTTTTTATTGTTACAAGGTATCTGCCGTGCACTCCTGAAGTGTACGATAGTGATGATACTCTCAAACTCATCGATGCTGTAGTATAGATAGTATCTGCCTCTCATAAAGCTACGACGATATAGGTTCAATTTATGGTTGTACTTAGCCAAGAAGTACGGGTTCGCAGCTATCTCTTTCTCCAATTTCAGTACTGCAGTATCTATCTTTAGTGAATAAAGCGTGGATACATTTCTATCTTTCCAATAACTTAGCGTATCGACATAATCGATTTTTGCTTTATGAGCCCGCTTTACTTTCATTCCTCGTGATATTTAATATTTCGGCTACCTCTCTATGCACATATTCACTATCAACGACCATCCCCTGCCTTATCTGTTCTTTTGAGATAGCGATAGCCGCGAGGTCTTCTTCGGTAAGTTCGGGGAAGACGTCGTCTACCACTTTGGTGATGGTTGCTCTCGGGCGGAGTCGTTCGAAGATGGGTTCGAAGACAGGTATGTCTTTCCTGTCGATTGTGATTGTGTACGTTGCTGTTTTCATTGCTATGTCATTTTTTATTATCTGCAAAGGTACGTTTTTTATCCGATACGCAGGCAACAATAAAATAGTTTCGTCCCTGCACGATAGGGTGCATCCCGACGATTACCATATACATTTTGGAGGAATACGATATACCTTTCGGGAGGTTGCTCGATACCTTTCGAAAAATTGCTCCTTAGCGACACCAAAATTGCTAAATAGTTTTCGGCAGATTGCTAAGTAGTTTTCGGTAGATAGCTAAGTAGTTTTTCGCCGATAAGCGTTTTCGGTTGCCTTCGGAGACAATAAAAGAGACGCCCCTACTCTCGTAGGAACGTCTCTCTTGTTATTGGAGGAATATATCTTAGCGCAACGAATGTACTCTACTTGGCATCTTCGACTGCACTGCATTTACTCTTTGAGGAGCGTTACCTCCGGCAGGCTTGGGTGTCATATCGCCGGTATAGGTAAAGTTCAATGTGCTACCGAAGTGCGTTGTTACATTGAATGTTATACTTGTCGCTGTAGCAGTAACCGTACCACTATCGAAGAAATAGAACGGAGCGTCTACATATCCTTCTGAAGTCAGTTTGGAATAGAATGAATAAGTTATACTGTTGCCGCTCATTCCTGCTGACTTAAGTACTGTTTTTGCTTCTCTGGTATCTGAAACATTGTATGTTCCAATGAGTTTCGTAGCAGTATCACCTTCCCAGAAAAATGCAAATACAGCCATACCATCTGCGTCGGGGTCAGTTGCAAGGATAAACGGTTTCTTACCTCCTACTGCATTTCTCACTGTTATTTTTCCTTTGTTCCAGGTTTTTGTAATGGTAGTAACAGTTGCAGGTTCGTCTCCGAAAACAGCATCTTTAACGGTATAGGTATCGGCAAACACAAGTTCATAATCGTCTCCGTTGGAGTCTTTACCTTTGAAAGATATCTTATTTGTTGCCAAGTCGAGCTCTCCTTCGGTAAAAGGAATAAGCGGTTTTACCAACTTACCATTCACAATTTTACCAGTATAGGTAAATTGGTTATGCTTTACTATAAGCATCGGTTCGAACTGATTTGCTGCTCCCATTGTGTATTTACCCATTCTCGGAGCGACATTGGTTGCCGATTGGGGAGCATCCGAACATACAGTGATATTATACAGATTTCCGTCCTTTACTACTTTTCCTCCGCTTATCATACCTTTATCCATAAGCATTATTTCATAGAAGTGTTTACCTGCTACTCCGGAGTTACCGATATAATTGAAGGCAAACAGATCTGTCTGTATCTTATCGACTACTGTTACTTTGCAGGTAGCGGTCTTGTTGCCGTCTTTTGTAGTTACTGTGATAATAGCTTCGCCTAAGGCAACGCCTTTTACCTTACCATTAGCGTCGACAGTAGCGATAGTCGGCTTGTCCGATACCCAAGTTACTTCTTTGTTGGTTGCCTCTTCGGGTTCGATAGTTGCCGTCAGAGTAAACTCTGAACCCATCTTAAGTTTTTTCTCGGTTACATTGAGAGATACACCGGTAACGGCTATCGCTTTTTTGGTAACGGTAACCTTACAAGTAGCAGTCTTGCCGCCGTCGGCTGTCTTTACAGTGATATTGGCTTCGCCTTCGGCAACACCTTTTACCTTACCGTTGTCGTCGACGGTAGCCACCGACGTCTTGTCAGACTCCCAAGATACATTTTTGTTTACCGCATCTGTCGGAGCCACTACTGCCGTAAGTACGAACTCCTGTCCTACCAAGATAGTCTTAGATGTTTCACTAAGAGTTACACCTGTTACTTTCTTTTCTTTTTTACAAGATGGGAAAGCAACCATCATCATTGCTGCTATGAGCAGCCCAAAACAAAATACTTTTTTCATAAAAATACTTCCTTTTTTTATTAAGTTATTACTCTATAATTAATTGTGTAATAGGTCTATTTTATTGACTGTATAGCGGCGTTGTGTACTATATTTTTGGTATTGTCGCCACTCGTATTGGCAGCTTCGGCTACGAAAGCTACGATATACATCTTATTGGGTTTAGTGGCGAAGTTACCTATCTTCTGCGGCAGATTGTAGGTATATTCTTTCGAGTATGCACCTTGTGTAACGCCGAGGTCGTCGCCCCAAAGACCTTTCGAGATTACCGCACGCAAAGCATTGTGGTGAATATAATTGCCGTCGCTTCCGTTTTGTTCGTATTTGATACCGTCTTGTACGAGATAGACGTTAAGTTTCGCTTTGGGGTGGCTCTGCTCGAGGCTTCCCGATACCTTTATCTTGATATCTCTCGAACTTTCGTCGTACGATGTTTCCAAGCTAATAGTAACGGTCTTGGGCTCTGCCAATTTCTGTGTCAGTATCTCTTTTTCAAGATATCCGGGATGGAAAGTAATCTCATCTTGTTTTACGATACTTGGTGTCCTATCCAACATCGAAGCGGGAATACCTGATACCTTATAGAAATTCGACAAATCTTCACTGTGCTCAATAGCAAAGTCGTCGCCGGTATGATGACACACCAATATCACTTTATTGCCAAAAGAGGCTATCTGCTTTTGTATGTTCTGCATCCCTTTGAAGCACGGTGCGCACCAAGTAGCCGTAAAGTCCTCTAAAAGGATGGCATTGCCGCTTGTAGGTACTCTCACAACCGTTACGGTACAAGTAGCAGTCTTGCCGCCGTCGCGAGTAGTAGCCTTTATTTCGGTTGTACCGGAAGCTACGCCTATCACGTTGCCGTCGTCGACGGTGGCTATCTCGGTATTTTCCGATGTCCATACGATATTTTTATCCGTTGCATCCGTAGGCTCTACTGTTGCTGTCAGAGCGAACGCTTCGCCTACCGTGAGCGTCTTAGATGTTTCGCTAAGAGTTATACCTGTAACCGCTTTCACTTCGTTTGCAGGTTTACACGACGAAAAAGCAATCAACGCCGTTGCTACTGCGAGCAACCCTAAACTAAATACATTCTTCATAAATCTAAAATCTTTTTATTTTGTTATTAGTAAAATTACTTCGGCAATACTTCCGCCTCCATTTATTACGATGACGTTCGACTACCGTTTCGGTTGCAAAAATAGTAATATTTTTTTTATTCCAAAAAACGCACTTTTTTTTGCTGAAAAATGTAATAGTAGTTTTTTGAACGAGGTAGATTAATTTACTCGACAGAAATCCCATCAACTCAAAACTTTTTATTACCTTTGCCCGACATTTTACTGTTCATTGGTTTTTGGGACAGAATAATTAATAATAAAACGAATTATATTTTATGACAGAAAAAGTAGCAACTCTATTGAGAGACAAAG
>CAJPPQ010000047.1 GCA_905372605.1 Porphyromonadaceae bacterium | reverse complement strand
CAAATGTATACATAAAATTTTTAGGCAAACAAATATTTAACTTAGTTTAACTCTGTAAGGTCTCGTTTTATTGATTTTGCCGAAAAATAGTACTTTTGTACTCTACTTTACGATAGTGCACGTATGTACAACAAATACACCGATATATTGAGCAAACAGTTTGGCTGCCGAGTACAGAAAATATCTGTAAATGCGGGTTTTACTTGCCCCAATAGAGATGGCTCCAAAGGTATCGGCGGATGTATCTATTGCAATAATCGTAGTTTTTCGCCGTCGTACTGCAATACGGCTACATCTATCGAGGAGCAGATAGAGGAGGGGATACGTTTCTTCAGTAAATATAAGTCGCAAAAGTATATAGCTTATTTCCAAAGCTATACGAATACTTATATCGGAGCAGGTAAGAAGAGCCACTCCGATGAGTACGAGAGTATCGACATATTGAAAAACACATACTTTAGGGCACTATCGAATAGCGACGTAATAGGAATTGCCGTAGGGACACGTCCCGATTGTGTGTCGGAGCCATTGCTCGACTATTTCGCCGAACTCTCTAAAAGTTATTATGTGTTAATTGAGTATGGTGTAGAGAGTACCAACAATCAGACCTTGGCAGAGATAAATCGCGGTCATACGTTTGAAGATTCCGTGTGGGCTATCGAAGAGACTGCTCGCCGAGGTATTAATGTGGGAGCTCATCTTATTCTGGGGCTGCCGGGTGAGGATAGAGACGAGATTATGGCGCATGCTCTGAAAATATCTCAGCTACCTATAAACGTCCTTAAACTCCATCAGTTACAGATAATAAAAGATACTGTTTTGTGTAGCCGATATATGGCTGCTCCCGATAGTTATCGGTTGTTTACTTTAGATGAATATATTGATTTACTGATAGATTTTATAGAACGTCTTTCGCCCGATATAGCTCTCGATAGATTTATATCGCAGTCACCGTCAGAGTGGCTTGTTGCTCCGAATTGGAATATAAAAAACTTTGAATTTGTACACAAACTCGAAAAGCGAATGACCGAACTTGGTGCCATTCAGGGTAGTAAGTTCGAAAACATAGGAAAATAAAAAAGAGAAATCCTATCACACAGAGGTTTCTCTTTTTTATTAATAAACTAAAAATGTAACTTTCAATAAGCTGCTATCGATCCCGAACGTCCTTTGATGCGGCTACCCGATTTGAGAAGTCCGTCGTAGTGTCTCATAAGTAGGTGAGACTCTATTTGTTGAAGTGTATCGAGCACCACACCTACCAAAATCAACAACGATGTGCCACCGAAGAATTGCGAAAAACCGGTAGTAATACCGAAAATTCTTGCAAATGCAGGCATAATAGCAATGATAGCCAAGAATATAGAGCCTGGTAACACTATTCGCGACATTATCATGTCGATATATTCCGATGTCTGTTTTCCGGGTTTTACACCTGGGATAAAACTGTTATTACGTTTCATTTCGTCGGCTATCTGGTTGTGGTTGAATGTAATAGCTGTATAGAAATACGTGAATGCAATTATAAACAGAGCCAATATAAAGTTGTGCCAAAATCCTTCTACATTGATAAGCGCACGTATAAAACCACCGGGATTCTGATTGCCGAGAGTGAACAGAACCGGCACCATCATTATAGCTTGTGCAAAGATGATGGGCATTACTCCGGCGGCATTCACTTTCAAAGGCAGATACTGGCGAACACCTCCGTATTGTTTATTGCCTATCACTCTTTTAGCTTGTTGTACGGGTATTTTACGTGTGCCTTGTACCAGAAGTACTGCAAAGGCTATTACCACTACAAATACTACAAGTTCGATAAGGAACATAATAGGACCGCCGGCACCGTTTTCGCCGAGTTTTACGATGAACTCTTGCGTAATAGCTTGCGGTAGACGTGCGATGATACCAATCATAATAAGCATTGATATACCGTTGCCTATACCTTTGTCGGTTATTCGTTCGCCGAGCCACATTACAAACATAGAACCGGCACAAAGTATTATTATCGACGGCAATGTGAATCCCCAGAAGCTATTTAGAGCATCCGGAATCCCTCTCATAGCCTGCCCTATCTGTACTTTGAGGTTTACCAAATAAGACGGACCTTGGAAAAGTAGTATAGCTACTGTAAGATAACGAGTTATCTGATTGATTTTTCGGTGTCCGCTTTCACCCTCTTTTTGCATCTTTTGGAAGTAAGGAACGGCAATACCGAGCAACTGCACCACGATAGATGCGGAGATATAAGGCATTATACCCAAGGCAAATATAGATGCATTGGAGAATGCTCCCCCCGAAAACATATCGAGCAACGAGAGCAGACCTCCGGAGGTCTGTTGTTTGAGCGACGCCAGATACGATGGGTCTATACCCGGAAGTACAATAAAAGATCCAAAGCGATAAATAAGTATAAACAAGAGAGTTATACCAAGTTTTGTGCGTAGATCTTCTATCTTCCAAATATTTTTAATTGTTTCGATAATTTTCATTATTCTACTATTTTAACGGTTCCACCTGCTTTTTCGATAGCCTCCTGAGCAGTTTTAGAGAAAGCATGAGCCTCTACATTGAGTTTGGCGGTCAATTCTCCTTTTGCCAGTATTTTAACTTTTTGTTTTTTGTTTATCATACCTGCTTCAATAAGGGTCTGTACAGAAACTGCATTAAGCTTCTTTTCATCTGCAAGAGCCTGTAAAGCAAATAGATTGATACCTTTGTATTCTGTTCTCGAGATAGGATTGAATCCGAATTTCGGTAGACGACGCTGCAATGGCATCTGACCGCCTTCGAAACCTATTTTACGAGAATAACCCGAACGCGACTTTGCACCTTTGTGCCCACGGGTAGATGTTCCACCCTTGCCTGATGCAACACCACGACCTAATCTTTTGTTCGTTTTTACCGAACCTGCTGCCGGTTTGATGTTACTTAAATTCATTGTGTTTTGTATTTAAATTATTATTAATTAAACTGTTATTGCTACTTATCGTGTTTTATCAAAAATAGTCTGCAAAGGTACGTCTTTTTTAGTTAATTGCCAAATATATACGATTATCATACAAAAGGTCGTATGTTATATTGACGTTAACTATATGTGTATTTGACTGACTGTTATTTGTTTATTTGGGTATTTTGAGTTGTTGACCTTCTCTGATGTTGTCGGACGATAAGCCATTGGCTTTTTTGATTTTTGCTACAGTTGTATTATTTTTATGAGCTATAGTGCTAAGATTTTCACCTTTTCGCACTTTATACGAAGTGGTAGCCGACGATTTATTTTTTCGAGATTTCGATTTGTTTTTGTTATGAGACTGAATGCTATCGTGTTTAACGGTTGCGGGCTCGGCTATAACTTGTTTCTTTGTCAGATTGTCGGCGTTGTGTGCAAATATGGTATCTATATTATTTGAGAAAGCCTGAATCTTGTTCATTGGCAATACTATGCTATAAGGCTTTATGTCGCCGGGAATTATATCTCGTTTGTACTGAGGATTGTAGAACCGCAATTCTTCTATTGGAATATTCAGTATATTAGCTACTTGCATCAGATGAAGACGTTTATTTATTACCACCGTGTCGGTTGCCTGTATGAAGGCAGGTATCGCCGGACATACATTGTGCTTATTGTAATAATTCATAATGTAATTTGCTGCAATAAAGATAGGTACATATCCACGAGTCTCTTTCGGTAGATACGGATATATATCCCAATACCCTGTTTTACCGCCCGATTTTCTGATGGCGCGTGCCACATTTCCCGGTCCGCAGTTGTAGGCGGCTATTACCAAATGCCAATCGTTGTATATTGTATAAAGATCTCTCAGATAGCGAGCCGCAGCGTCCGACGACTTTCTGGGATCGAATCTGTCGTCGACCAAAGAGTTGATTTCCAAGTCGTACATTTTGCCTGTTCCGATCATAAATTGCCACAATCCACCTGCTCCGGCACTCGAAATTGCTTTGGGATTAAGAGCCGATTCTATGATAGGTAAAAATCTGAGTTCCAAGGGTAAGTCGTACTTAGCCAAAGCGTGTTCGAATATAGAAAAATAGTATCGCTCTCCGAGTCCGGTCATATACTCTACTTGCCTTATACGTTCGGCATATTTATTTATAAATAATCGTACTACGTTGTTGTATGGCATTTCGATACGATACGGTAGTTTTTGCAAACGATCTATATATGTTTTATCGTCGTAAAATACTGGCTTTAAGCTATCTCTTTTACATTTTGAAGACTCCGTTTTTTTTATATACCATTCGTTCATAAAGTCGAATATAGCCTTCTCGTAATCAGTAGGTACTATTACTACCGTATCGATAACTATCGGCTGATACTTAGCCCAAATGTTTTTTTTGTCGTTGTTGGCATACGTATTACCACATACGACGGCACTTATAAACAATAACAATACAATACTTTTCCTTGCCATAATAACTTAACGCATTTAATTCAGAATACTTTTAGATTTAACAATAAACGAAACTTTTAGAAACTAATATTTACTTTCATAGCCGGACTTACCGATTTATCATAATTTGGTAACATTGTAGCAGATACCCTCATAGATAAGTCCGGCGAAATGTCGAAGTTAGCCAAAGAGGCATCTACAAAAGCGTCGAGTACCGTTATCGCATAAAAAGCTACCACACCTATTATGTATAAATCGCGATAACGTCGTAAATTGTCCATATAGTCTTTGATTTGCGATTCTGTAACGGCACTTGAGCCGTATTTATTGTATAGCTCTTCGTAACTTTTTGTATTCGGGTTGGTATCGGTAATATCTCTATAGTATTGCCGATACTGCCGATAGTATTTATCGTGCCAACTGATACCGTATGCTAAACCGACAAATCCACCGTATACGATAGGTAGTTTCCAATATCTACGATTGTATATTTGCCCCAGTCCGGGGAAAATAAGCCCATACCACATTGCCTTGTCTGGCGAAGGGACAAATAGTTTTTTCTTCGATTTGATGCCAATAGTGATACTATCGCCTATATTATAGGTATTTATTAAGCGTATGTTGTCGCTCTGCTTTACGGTATCGGCGGTAACTATTGTAATAGAATCGTTTCGATACGTAAATACTTTGTCGATATTTGTATCTGCGGTATCTACGGAATACAAAAAAATATTTATTCCGTCCACATCGCTCGATACAATGCATGCCGCAGCTACAAACAACAACACTCTTATTTTGTACTTCAATCTATTTTAAGTTTATCTAAAATCGACATTATTCTCATCAGATCGTCGTCCGAATCGAACGACAACGATATTTTCCCTTTACCTTGCTCGTTGTATTGTAGGCTTACTCTTGTGTTAAAGAGTTGTGTGAGTTCGTCTTTGAGCTTGGTGTACTCTTCCGACACAAAACGAGGAGGCTTGTTATTGCCGATAGCAGCGGTATCGCCTTTAAGCGATATCTTTTTTACCAATGCTTCGGTATCTCTTACAGTAAGATTGTTGTTGATGACTTCGTGATATACCTTTATTTGTGCAGCAGTATTATCGCTGAGTCCTAAGATAGCCTTAGCGTGCCCCATATCTATTTTTCTGTCTCTGAGACCTAACTGTATCTCTGCCGGTAGCTTGAGTAGTCTGAGAAAATTGGCGATAGTAGCACGATTTTTACCGATTTTATTGCTCAATTTTTCTTGAGTAAGGTCGAAGTCGGTCATAGCCTTCTGATAGCCAAGAGCTATATCCATGGCATTTAAGTCTGCTCTTTGGATATTTTCTATCAGAGCCATTACTTGTGTCTGTTCATCGTTGGCGGTACGTATGTATGCTGGCATTTTCTTGAGTCCTGCCATTTTCGCAGCTCTATAACGTCGTTCGCCCGCGATAATCTGATAATGAGATTCGTCTATCTTTCTCAGCGTTATGGGCGTAATGATTCCGACCTCTTTTATAGAGTCCGATAGTTCAGCCAATTCGTCTTCGTCAAAGTCTGTTCTTGGTTGATTGGGATTAGCCTCAATCAGTTCAATATCAATTTCATTGATATTGGTACTTCCTTCTGTCTTTACCTCTTCGGTATTTATCAGAGCATTGAGACCTCTTCCTAATGCTTGTTTTTTCATTATACGTAGTTTATTGACTTTTTTTGTTATTCTTATCTATTAGTTCATTAGCTAATCTGATATAGTCGGTAGAGCCTTTCGATTCTTTATCGTAAACCATTACAGGCTGTCCGTACGATGTCGATTCAGATAGCTTTACATTCCTTGTAATCATCGTATCGAATACCAAATCGGCAAAATGGCTTCTTACCTCATTTGCAACCTGATTGGCGTACCGCAAACGAGAATCGTACATAGTGAGCAGAAAGCCTTCGATATTAAGGTCAGGATTCAGTTTGTTTTTTATTATCTTAATAGTATTTAGTAGTTTACCGATTCCCTCGAGGGCAAAATACTCACATTGTACGGGGATAATTACGCTATCGGCAGCCGTCAGACAGTTGACCACTATCAGTCCGAGCGACGGAGCACAGTCGATAAGGATATAGTCATAGTCGGGTTTTATGATATTCAATACGTTTTTGAGCCTTTTTTCGCGGTCTTCTATCTCTATCATCTCTATCTCTGCACCAACTAAGTTGATATGCGACGGTATAAGGTCTAAGTCTTTGAAATCGGTTTTCAGTATTGCCGTTTTGGGATCAATATCGTCGGCAAGGCATTCATATATAGTTGTTTTGATATTTGCTACATCTATACCCAATCCCGACGATGTATTTGCTTGAGGGTCGGCGTCTACAACCAATACCTTTTTACCCAACGAGGCTAATGAGGCTGCAAGATTGATACTTGTAGTAGTCTTACCTACACCACCTTTCTGGTTTGCTAATGCAATAATTTTCCCCATATTAATATTAAGTGTAACTATAAATAAATACTATCTGGCAAATTTACTATTTTTCTATATAATCGCTGTCTTAAAAAAACAAAAATAAATCGAGTTTTTTTTGTTAGAGTGTAATCCTATTTGTGTAAGGTGTTTATAGTCAGTGATGAAATAATATCGGAATAATTTGTTGGAGTATCGAATCGGCGGCTTGTGTGGTGTTGTGTGTATGGCAAGTATTATTTATTAATTTTGCTGCAAAATAGTAATAATACTCTCGATAATGGAAATAGTCAAAACCATAATATTGAAAAAACAAGTTGTAAGTCTGGAAAAGCCTCTGATAATGGCAATTGTAAACATTACACCCGACTCTTTTTTCGAAGGAAGCCGAGCATTGTCGGAAGCCGATATCGTATCGAATGTCGGCAGAGCAATATCCGAAGGTGCTGATATTATAGATATCGGAGGATATTCTACACGCCCCGGAGCTGCTCATGTAAGCGAAGACGATGAATGGCAGCGTATCGATTTAGCACTCAATACGATATGCAAAAACTATCCCGATATTCCCATATCGGTAGATACGTTTAGATCCGAAATAGCAGATAAGTCGGTGAAAACGTATGGTATAGATATAATAAACGATATTTCGGGCGGAAGTATCGACGAAAAGATGTTCGACACTGTGGCTCGCCTTGGCGTACCATATATACTTATGCACACGAGAGGTACGCCGTCGACGATGATGAATATGACTGATTATGACGATGTTGTGAGTGATGTTTTGAAGTATTTTGCTCAGAAAATCTCTCTCCTGCGTTCGGCTGGCTTTAAGTCTGATATTATCATCGACTTAGGGTTTGGATTTGCCAAGACTCTCGAACAAAATTATACTCTTCTTGCCGCTCAAAAAGTATTCGAATGTTTCGAACTGCCGATACTAACAGGTATCTCTCGTAAGTCGATGATAAACAAAGTACTGGGTACTACTCCCCAAGAAGCCCTCAACGGTACGACGGTGCTAAATACGTTAGCCCTACTAAATGGAGCTAATATACTGAGAGTCCACGATGTAAAAGAGGCGGTAGAGGCTGTAAAATTGGTAGATTTCTATAAGAAATCCACACAGAGCGCTTAAATGTGTATCGGTATTAGCTTGATTTGTATTAAACTATCGATACGTAGTGAAATCTAATACATTCTCAGATGTAAAGATACAATAATTGTATTTGGCAAGATGAAGATTTTTAGAGTGTTAGTAGTAGTGGCGTTTGCCGTCGGTAGCTTCTCGGTTTACGGTCAGTCAAACTCGGCAGAGCCGGCGTTGTCTGTGGTTCAGGCTATTATAGTAGGAAACGATACGATACCTTTCTTCGTTTTACCGACATACTATTGCTATCCGCCTCTGAAATTCAAGAATAAGAAAGAGGAGCAGTTTTATTGGCGTACGGTACGCGACGTAAAGGTGGTATTGCCTTATGTACGCCATATCCGTAAGGTGATGGACAAGACCAATGAAGCCCTGATGTCGATGCCCGACAAAGCAAGTCGCGATGCATATATGAAGAATTTCGAAAAACGCATATACAAAGAGAACGAAACCAAGTTTAAAGACCTCACTTTGAATCAGGGCAAACTGATTATACGTCTGCTCGATAGAGAGACCAACAACACTTCTTACGAGCTTATCAAGGCATATCGTGGGTCGTTTAGTGCAGGGTTTTGGCAGGTATTTGCCGTGGTGCTCGGAGCAGACCTAAAAACAAAATACGGTACAAAAGAAGAAGACGCTGTAATAGAGCGTGTAATTGTACTTGTAGAGGCAGGGCAATTGTAGAGAGATAAGTCTATGGTTGCTAAGAAAAAGTTGTGCTACAACCGTAAATTTGGGTATGTGTATTGTAAATGCACTATTTTTTGTAAATTTGCACTCCGATTTATGCAGTGTATAGATGAGTAAAATTACGACTAAGAATCGCAAATCTCCTCGTTGTCATAGAGTAGTAGTGTCTTTGAACGACGAAGAAAATAGATTCGTTGAGAGTTTTTGTGCGAAAAACAATATAGCCAGTAAAAGTAAGTTCTTTAGAGAGACTGTAATAAAGTCGGTGTTACAACAACTTTATAACTATAGTCCTACGTTATTTGATTGATAAATAGGTGATTGTATGAAAAAGATATTAATATTGATGCTGTTTTGTGGCTTTGGATTAAGCACTTATATGTTTGGTCAGTCGCCAAGTCGTGTACCGGCTACGCCATATCCGATAAAAGTGGCACAGCCGAATGGAGATACCATCACTATTCGGCTTTTTGGCGACGAGAGGCAACACTATTTCACATCGATAGATGGGTATGTAATAGTAAAAAATGCCGAAGGATACTTTTGTTAT
>CAJPPQ010000046.1 GCA_905372605.1 Porphyromonadaceae bacterium | reverse complement strand
TATCCCCAGTACTGTCGGAGAATCTTGTAGTATTGTTCGCTATCGGTAGTCATCGGATGCAAAGTTACCGTTTTATTGATAAATGGCAATATGCATTAGTAGGATGGCAAGTACGAATTTCGTCCTTTTTTACTACTTTTGCAGCGTTTATTTTTGACGGACAATAGTAATGGTTAGAAACAATATCCTTAGAATAACATTGATTTCATTGGGAATAATATCGCTGACGCTCGGTATCATCGGTATTTTCGTACCCGTACTGCCGACTACACCTTTTTTGTTGGCATCGGTAGCATTGTTTGCAAAAAGTTCTCCAAAACTATATTACAAACTACTAAACAACAAATATTTAGGAGAATACATCAAGAACTTTAGAGTACACAAATCAATACCTTTGAAGACAAAAATATTCGCCATTAGCGTGCTGTGGATTTCCATCGCAATATCCATAATATTTTTTATCAAAATACTGTGGGTCAAAATATTAGTGGTAACAATAGCAGCAATTGTTACTCTCTATATTTCGAGGTTCAAGACGAGGCGAGATTAAAACAGTATTTTGTCTTCGAGTTTATTTATCTCGGTAAGTACTCTCTTTATCTTCTCCATCGTAGCCACTGTAGTAGGTACAAGTGGCAACCTTAAATTATTCTTTATCAGCCCCATAACCGACAGCATCGATTTCACTCCGGCAGGGTTTCCGTCGACAAAAAGTAAGTCCATCAATTCGGTAAACCGATAATGTATCTCGCGCGCACCGATAAGGTCGCCTCTGAGTGCAAACCGCACCATCGAACCGAATTCTTTCGGGAAGGCATTGCCGATGACAGAGATAACTCCCTCTGCCCCAAGCGTTATCAGCGGGAAAGTGATACCATCGTCGCCGGAGATGACCATAAAGTTTTTGGGCTTATTCTTAATGATTTCGTCTATCTGGTGGAAATTGCCCGATGCCTCCTTGATAGCCACTATGTTAGGAAACTCCTTGGCAAGCCGTAAAGTAGTCTGCGAGGTGATATTCACCGAAGTTCGTCCGGGAACGTTATAGAGTATCAACGGAATTTCGGCAACCGTCGCAATAGCTTTATAGTGTTGATACAGACCCTCTTGCGAAGGCTTATTGTAATACGGTGCAACAGACAATATCGCCGATATACCCTCGAGATCGGTGTTTTTTATCTGCTCTACTACCCCCGATGTGTTGTTGCCGCCTATACCAAGTACTATCGGGATACGATTGTCGTTTTTCTTTATTACGAATCGTACTATCTGCTCTTTCTCTTCAGGCGTCAGAGTGGGAGTCTCGGCTGTAGTACCACACACCACCAAATAATTTGTGTTACAGTCTATTTGGTACTCTATAAGGTTGCCCAGCGAGTCGTAGTCTATGCTGCCGTCGTCGTTGAATGGAGTTACGAGGGCTACACCCATTCCTATCAGTTTATTTTTGGTCATAGACATAGTAATTTTATCATTATATACCGGTAATCAGATTGTTATCGATTTTATTGAGGTAGTAACGAAATTGGTCTAAAACGAATATATCGTCCGTATTATCCGATTTTTCTGTATTTAGTACAAAGTTGAAACCTAAGTCTTTACGCATATCCGTAGAGCAATACAATATCGCTTTTGCCTCCATAAGAATGTAAAGAAGAGGTATATAACTTTTTCTCGTCAGGTCGAATACGGCATCGAACTCCGTGGTTTGCAATGGTTTCATTATATCTTCTTGCGGGCGACCAAGAAAAGAGAGTTGTTTCCTTGCAAACACTATCCTTTTGGTAGTCGACTCTATTACAGTACTTTTCCTACGCACGTAGCAATATATCGTAGCATCTATATTGCTTGCCTTCATCCACTCTTCGAGCCGTGTTATTTTCGATAAATCCTTATCGCTATCGATACAGAGTGTTAATAAACAGCTTCTTATCTTCGAATACGACAAAAACTCCCTTTGAACCCCTTTTTTGAGGTTCTTCCTAATTTTTCTCTTTACTATGTACCGTTTTATATTTCTGAAAATCAAGCTAAAAACGCAAAAAGATAGTTATTACTTACCGTATTGTTTTTCGTAGTACTTCTGATATTCACCGGAAGTAACATTTTTTACCCACTCTTCATTGGCCAGATACCAATCGACTGTTTTCTCGAGCCCTTCTTCGAATGTAAGAGAGGGAGTCCAGCCGAGTTCATTTTGAAGTTTCGACGAATCGATGGCATATCGTAGATCGTGGCCGGCACGGTCGGTAACGAATGTTATAAGTTTCTGACTTTCACCTTGTGGGCGAGAGAGTTTTCTGTCCATAATATCGCAAAGAAGACGTATAAGGTCGATATTTTTCCACTCGTTGTTGCCACCGATATTGTACGTATCGCCGTCTTTACCTCTGTGGAATATGGTATCGATAGCGGCAGCGTGGTCTTCGACGAACAGCCAGTCGCGAACGTTTTCGCCCTTGCCGTAGATGGGTATCGATTTATTAAGCTTTATATTGTTGATTGCCAGCGGTATAAGCTTTTCGGGAAAATGATGCGAACCGTAGTTGTTCGAGCAGTTCGATATTACGATAGGCAAGCCGTATGTATCGTGGAAAGCACGCACAAAATGGTCCGACGAGGCTTTCGATGCCGAATAGGGCGAATGCGGGTCGTAACGAGTGCTTTCGGTGAAAAACGTACCGTCGAATTCCAATGCCCCGTAAACCTCATCGGTCGATACGTGGTAGAAACGTTTGCCTTCGGGCGAATCTTTCCACAGCTCTTTGGCGCAATGTAGTAAATTGCAGGTACCAAGCACATTAGTACGTATAAACACAAACGGGTCGGTAATGCTTCTATCGACGTGGCTTTCGGCAGCCAGATGCACTACCCCATCGGGACGATACTGGGCAAAAAGCCTCTTGAGGCTCTCGAAATCGGTAATATCGACCTTTTCAAATTTATAGTTTGGCTTCGGTGCTATATCTTCGAGGTTTGCCAGATTACCGGCATAGGTGAGTGCATCGAGGTTTATTACATTATAATCAGGATATTTTGTTACAAAACGGCGTACTACGTGCGAGCCGATAAATCCCGCACCGCCTGTGATAAAAATAGTCTTGGTCATATTTTTTTGTCGCTTATAATTTTGTGCAAAGATACGTTTTTTTTGCAAAGGTAAAAAATGTAGGGGAGCCCCATGGCTCGTATCTATGTCCGACCGACTATTATGCCGCCGCCGAGTATGAGGTCGTTTTTGTAGAATACTACCGACTGGCCGGGAGCTATAGCCCAGACGGGTACGTCGAAATCGACTCTTACGAAGCTGTCGTCGAAATATAGCTTTGCTCCCACAGCAGGGCTTTTGTAGCGAATACGGGCTTCTACCTCGATACCGTCGTAGAGGCTGCCTCTGTCGACAAATATCGTATCTTTTGCGTACAATCGGCTGCTCTGCAGGTCTTCGCGGTCTGCCAAAACCACTTCGTTGGTAGCGGGGCGTATATCGGCAACAAACATCGGACGTCCGAGGGCTATCCGAAGTCCTTTGCGTTGTCCGACAGTGTAGTTGGGATATCCGCTGTGTTGTCCTAGGATATTCCCTTTCGGGTCGACAAAATTGCCCTGCCGACAAATATCGGAATAGTTTTCTGCCTCTTGCTCAAGAAATTCCCTGTAATCATTGTTTGACACAAAACAGATTTCTTGGCTTTCGGGCTTCTTCGATAGTTTCTCGAATCCTGCCTCCAAGGCGATACGTCGTACTTCGGGCTTCGTAAGCTGCCCCAATGGAAACACGGTGCGGTGCAGCAGGCTTTGCGGTAGCTGCCAAAGGAAATATGTCTGGTCTTTGGCGGTGTCTACGCCTTTTTTGAGGTAATAATGCCCGTCTTTGTGTTCGATTCGAGCATAATGTCCGGTAGCAATATACTTACAATCAAGGCTATCGGCGAGCTTTGCCACCTCGTGCCATTTGATTTTGGCGTTGCATACCACACACGGGTTAGGTGTCCGACCGGCGATATATTCGTCGATAAAATTACGTACTACGCTATCTTTGAACTCTTTACGTATATCGAGAAAATGATGTGGGAAACCCATTTTCTCTGCCATTCGTTTGGCTTCGAGGATAGCATCGACGGTACAACAGCCCTTCTCTCGCTCTAAACAACCTTCCGACACACTATCCCACGTACGATAAGTAACGCCCACCACGCTATAACCCTCACGCAAAAGCAGTATTGCCGCTACGGTAGAGTCGATACCGCCGCTCATCGATAGAAGTACTTTATTATTGTCGGACATATAGTTAGAGTATAATTAACGCCGTTGCAAACGACTGGCAAAGGTAGTAAATAGTTTTCTGTTTTTTCTCCTTGGAAAAAATAGAGTAATTTTGGCGTTTGTAAATTGCAAATACAGATGAATTTCAAAGAAGGAGTAGTACTTTATTTCGACAAGCCACTGCGGTGGACATCTTTCGACCTCGTCAATCGCATTAGAAGTATCATAACACGCTCGACAGGAGAGAAAATCAAGGTCGGACACGCCGGCACTCTCGACCCCTTGGCAACTGGTATAGTGGTACTTGCAACAGGGCGGGCTACCAAGAAAATAGAGTTGTTGCAAAATACCACCAAGGAGTATGTGGCTACACTGAAACTCGGAGCCACGACTCCGTCGTTCGATATGGAGCTCCCCGAAGATGCTTCGTTTCCGACCGAACATATCGATATCGATTTGATACAAAAGGCTCTCGAACAGTTTCGGGGCGAGATATTACAGATACCGCCCGTATACTCTGCCGTAAAAGTGAATGGTAAACGGGCTTTTGATTATGCTCGCAAAGGCGACCAAGTGGAACTGAAAGCCAAACCGCTTGTAATAGACGAGATAGAGGTCATAAAATTCGATATGCCTTGGCTGACACTCCGCGTAGTATGTTCTAAAGGCACATATATCAGGGCTTTAGCTCGCGATATCGGTAAGTCGCTCGATTCGGGAGCATATCTGACAGCTCTCAGACGCACTCGAATAGGCGATGTATGTGTCGCAGATTGCATTACTATCGAAGAGTTCGAGCAAACTCTCGAAGAGAAAGCTACCCAAAGCGCCGACTCGGGTAATTCGAGTACCGTTTAATTAAACGATTGCACGTAAATCGTAATTTGTAATTGATTTTTTTGTAGAATGCAAAAAAAGTATTACTTTTGTTGCCCTATATTCAATATATATGATATCGTCTATTTTATGAAACGGATAGCAAACACCAAATCTCATACGGAAGCATACGGCAGAGTTACAAGCAACGCAACTTGCTGTATATTAGGCGTTTACCCCCCCCCCCCCGTTAACACTTATTTACACTTCGGAAGCAACAACATATACCGCAGGCAGTACTCGCCGTGCGGCTTTCGGCGTGTCTTCGGCTGTGTGGAGAGAGCAGGGATCAATATTCGTAATCAAGAGTTTACAACAAATATTCTTCATATATTAATTAAAAGCATTGTTTTATGGAAAATCAAAAGAAAATCGAAATTCAAAAGAATTTGAACTATTCGGAAGTAGAATACAATTTTTTGTATTTCTATAGATGTTATGAGCATCTATTACCCCAACCAAACGAAAAAGTAACAATAATAGACGAAGAGGGTAGGAAGTATGTCTCTAAAATTTATTCGAAAGGTTGTAGAATAGATGGACTAAGAGAATTGTATACTAATAATCAGGTAGAAAAGGGTGACCTGATTACTATCGAACTCGACGAAGATCACAAAGATGTGATAAGGGTATCTTTCGATAAATTCGAAAATCTGGAAGGAGTCAAAGTAACTCCTCTCGAAAACACTATCAGAGATCTTGTGGCAAAAAATTTGTCTGCTTTAGGTCAGAAATTGGAACTCGTAGGTACCGAGTATCCTGTAAATGACCAATGTCGTATCGATATCTTATGCCAAAAAGCCAATGGCGATTATGTGGTCATAGAACTTAAAAAAGATAGCTCAAACGACAAGACAGTCGGACAGATTTCGCGTTATATGGGATGGGTCAAAGAAAATTTGGCACCGACCAAAAACGTTACAGGTATTATACTAACAGGCAGGCCAAAAGAAGGCGACAAAGGTGATAGAAACCTGCAATATGCGGTAAGTACTCACCCTGCCATAGAACTTCGTTATTACGACCTTACTTTGAAGATTGTTTAATACGCTTAAAAATCATTTTTTTTACCATTGCAGGGGCGGTAGCCCGCGGCGGAGGCTGCTCCTGCTTTTTTATCGAATAAAAACAATTTAAATCCACAAAAAAATATGACAAAATTTACAAAAATCTTAGCAGCCGTAGCTATGCTATGGCTCGTAGCGGTGCACGCTACGCCTCTTATGGCTCAGCAGTACGACTTCACGGTAGGACAGCTATACTACAAAATCACCGATGCCGCAAAACGTGAGGTAGCCGTTGTATCGGAAATCTCATATTATCCTTATAATAATAACAAGCCGACGGGAGCTATAACTATCCCTGCTACGGTGGTGAATGGTAGTAATACATATAGTGTAACGAGTATTGGAGAGAGGGCTTTTTCCGGTTGTAGCGGACTTACTTCTATCACTATACCAAACAGTGTAACGAGTATTGGAAAGAACGCTTTTTACGAATGTAGGAACCTTACATCTATAAATATTCCAAATAGTGTAACGAGTATTGAAGAGCGTGCTTTTTACTATTGTAGCGGGCTTACATCTATCAATATTCCAAGCAGTGTAACGAATATTGGATATGGCGCTTTTTACGGTTGTGGCGGACTTACTTCTATTGCTATTCCGGCTAGTTGTGAAGCGAGTATTGCAACGGGTGCTTTGGCTGGTTGTAGCGGACTTACATCTATCAATATTCCAAACAGTGTAACGAGTATCGGACGGAGTGCTTTTTCCCGTTGTAGCGGACTGACTTCTATTACTATCCCAAACGGTGTAACCAAAATTGAAGATGGTACATTTAATAATTGTACAAGTCTTACATCAGTAAATCTATCGAGCGGATTAGACTCTATAGGTAGTAATAATTATTATGATTCAGGAGCTTTTGAGGGCTGTACGTCGCTTACTTCTATAAATATTCCAAACAGCGTAACAAGTATAGGAAGGTATGCTTTTTATCGTTGTAGCGGGCTTACTTCTATCACTATTCCAAATAGTGTAACGAGTATTGGATATGGCGTTTTTTCCGGTTGTAGCGGACTAATATCTATCACTATTCCAAGTAGTGTAACTAAAATTGAAAATCGTACATTTTATAATTGTACAAGCCTTGCGTCTGTAAATCTACCCCACGGATTAGACTCTATCGGCAGTAGTAATTTCAATTATTCTTGGGATTATGGAGTTTTCGAAGGTTGTACGTCGCTTACTTCTATAAATATTCCAAGTAGTGTAACTAAAATTGAAAATCGTACATTTTATGATTGTACCAGTCTTACATCTATTGCTATACCAAACAGCGTAAAGAGTATTGGATGGAGTGCTTTTTCCGGTTGTAGCGGACTTACCTCTATCTCTATTCCAAGTAGTGTAACGAGTATTGAAGATAGTGTTTTTTATGGTTGTAGCGGTCTTACCTCTATCACTATTCCAAGCAGTGTAATGAGTATCGGAGGGAGTGCTTTTTCCGGTTGTAGCGGACTTACCTCTATCAATATTCCTAACAGTGTAACGAGTATTGGAGGGGGTGCTTTTTACCGTTGTAGCGGACTTACCTCTATCAATATTCCAAACAGCGTAACGAGTATTGGAGCTTATGCTTTTTCCGGTTGTAGCGGATTGGATTCCGTTTCTGTCCACTGGCAGACACCGCTTCAGGTAGACACAAGTGTATTCGGCGGGGTTGCTTTGAATTATGTAAGGCTGATAGTTCCTGCAGGTAAGAAAAGTGTCTACCAACATTCAGATGTTTGGAAATATTTTAATCCAATAGTAGGACCAAGTTATACTATTGTTTACAGCCTGTCTGTAAATGGTACTTTTACGGTAAAAGATGGTTCTCAAGAGATATCTTCGGGTATCAAATTAGAGTATGGTACTTTGCTTACTGTAGAGACTAATCCAGCCCAACATTATAAACTTGATAGCATACTTGTAAATGGTACTCGTATCTCTGGGCTTAGCTTTACTGTAACCGACAATACCAATATCGAAGTCTTCTTCGGTAAACAGAGCTATACCGTTACCTACAACAGCAATATGTATAGCGGTAAAATCGAGGTTACACGCGGTAGCGAAATCGTGGCTTCGGGTAGCTCGGTAGAGTATGGCACACAGCTTACGGTAAAAGCCATACCCAACCCCGGCTTCGAGGTGAAGAGCCTTACTATCAACGACCAAGCCATCGTAAACAACTTCGTCTTCTCTATCTGGGAGCCGATAGAGATAAAGGCGGTATTCGCTCCCGCCACTACGGCACTCGACGAGGCTGCCACCGAGCCGCTCGCCCTCTACCCGAACCCCGTGGCAGAGGTACTATACCTCTCGGCTACGGCTCGTACCATACGTATATACGATATGTACGGCACCGAAGTAGCCCACGCCACCGATACCGACAAGGTAGAAGTATCGCACCTGCCCGCAGGCATATACACCGTAAAAGCCGACGGTAGTATTGCTAAAATGATAAAAAGGTAAAACCTAATTACTAATTACAAATTACGAATTACGATGAAGGGGCGAACCGTGTGTGTTTGTCCCTTTTTTTCGTCCCCATACAATCACCTTATAACGACTGATTTACTATCCATCTGCCGCTTTTTTTACTACCTTGTCGGCCGATGATAGCTTTTTCTCTAAGAGTGCGGAGATTGTTTTCTATAGTGCGTACAGGTCTTTTAAGCTTTTGGGCTATATCGAACGTTTTTATATACGGATTATCTCGTATTAGTGAGATTATCTCTTGTTGCAACAGATTTAAACCACCATTTAAACCACCATTTTTTAATATGTCTTGTAGCGATTGCTCTATGATATTCGGTGTATATTCTATAAATGGTCTGCAATCGATAGGTATGGTTTGCGAGTCGGCAATAGCCTGATAATAGACTTTTTGATATCGACGTATCATTGTCTCTATAGGGAATGTATGAAAAAGCGGTTGCCATTTCGATAAAATACAGACAAGTTTGCTTTTGCTCTCACTTAATCGTTTCCGTTTAATTGAACGATTACACGTAAATCGTAATTTGTAATTCGTAATTAAATATTATCTTTGCATCTCGAAATGAAGTTATACGGCAGAGTAATATATGTATTTACAAATAG
>CAJPPQ010000045.1 GCA_905372605.1 Porphyromonadaceae bacterium | reverse complement strand
TCTTATCACCATTGTGGCGGTATGCCTGTTTTTCGTTGTCTACACCATACTCCTGAGTATCACCAAGCTATTGCGTTTCTCACGCGAAGATACCATCTCGACAACGTTTTGCGGGTCTAAGAAATCGTTGGTACACGGCAGTCTGTTCGTGTTGGTACTCGGTATCCCCGAGACACAGAAAGTTATTTTCCTGCTCCCAATAATGATATACCACAGCTTCCAGCTCTTCTATGTGAGCTGGCTTGCAAACAGACTCGGACAAGGAAAATCGTAGATACATAGACAAGAAATATAATCTCACAAACGCCCCATGAAAACGCCTACATTGGTGGCATCTCCAAAATGATTAAAAGACTTATCTATAAAGAGATAGTGGCTAATTTATTTTCTTGCCATTGAAACTTATTTTTTCAAAAAAAAATACTCCCCTTCGATACTCGTGTACCGAAAGGGAGTCAACAATATGAAAAAGATTAGTTTCCTCTTTTTATTTACCCAAGTCTTTTAGCGAGCCCTCTACGTATTCGAACTTACCTTTTGCCGTAACCTTGTACTGTATCGAGTGCGAATTTTTGCGATAGAAAGGCAGTTTCACCGTGAATATTACATCGATGCCCTCTACCGGTACAGCATCGGGGTGCATCTTCTGCAGCATACCGTTTAGTTCGGCGATGAGTTGTTGCTTCATTTTAGCCTCTACCTGCTCGTCGGTCATAGATGCGGGATATGCGTTTTTGATAGCCTCTATAGTGGAGGCAGCGGTCTGTTCGCGAGCTTTGGTAACGTTTAGGTCGACATTGTTGTATCGAGCTGTCATACCTCCGTAATAGTCGCTATTGGCGAACGACGTTACATATCCTTGTCCTTTTGCAGAGCAGCCTGCGGGTTGGTCGATATTCTCCCATACCCAGTCGACGGCAGCCTGATAGTAAGCCTGTACTTCGGCACTCTGTCCCGAGAGATCGAGTGCTACCGACGGGTTGTATACCCACTTGCCGTTGAGTTTTACGAACTGGTCGGTATGTGTCTCTTCCACAGCGTTCGGAACCTTTGCCCACACCGAACCGTCGTATACGTATTCGTCTACTTTTATAGTGGTCTTGCCCGAGTTGAAATGTTTGTACACTATACCGAGCTTTTTGTCTGCTGCCATGTAGGGATATTTGCTTTTGAGGAAAACGGGCAAATAGCTATCGGCCTGCGTACCCGAGAAGTTGTCGTACTTTAAGTTCATCGACGTATAATCGGCTTTCTGCATTATGTATACCGAGGCATTGGCATATTCCGACCATTGAGCCGCAACAAGTCGCCATAGAGCCGTAGTGGTTACGGTTGCTCCCGATACTTTTAGGTCGTATGTTACGAGTATCATCGAGTCGGGCGTAGCAGTGGGGAACTTGCCTTTCAGTATCTTGCTCATATTGCTCTTTGCTTGTGCTGTCGATTTGAAATAAGCCGTATCCGATGTAACGGAATAGGCGGTGTCGTAGTCGTTCTTATTGAGCGTATATGGCTTGCCTGCTGCAATAGTATCGATATAAAGCGGCTTTGCTACCTCTTCGATATACTTATAAGTAAGCTTTACGGCAGTGCCGTCGTCGAATGTGGGGAAACGGTAAGCTACTACTGCCGGGGCGTATTTATCGGCTTTTATCTGTTTGTTGAAAGCCTTTTTCGAAGCCACAGCCGCCAGAGCTTTCTCTACTCCATCTTGTTTTGCCATAGCCTTATTGCCGGCATTGCTCGCTACCATGCCGTAGTCGTCGTCGGTCATAGTGTACTCAACGGTACGTATATCGGTAGGGATGTCTTTGTTGTATCCGGGGAAGTTTTTCCCGTTGTAGTCGCACGCTGTAAATGTGATGAGCGTTGCGGCGATTATTAAAACTAATATGTTTTTCATCTTATTATACTTTGTTTTTGCGGTTAATTAGAAATTGATTTTGAGTTTTGTAGTCCACGTTCTGCCGAAACCGTAAAAGACGCGTGCAGTCTGCCAAGTACCGTCGTTGCCGTTGGTGGCGTCGGCGATATATACTTGGTCTAATAGGTTCTGGCAAGTACCCGATATTACTGCTGTAGTACCGGCTAACTTGAAACGATAGCTTGCATTGAAGTCGACCAGAGCTGCTCCCGGCACCTGCCAAGGCTGAACGAAGTCGTATGGCTTGTTTACTATCAGGTTGCTGCTGCTTATGGTATAGTCGGCAAACAGACGGCTCATACCGTTGAGGTTGAGTCCGAGTCGAAGCTCTTTTACCGGTCTGAGCGTAACGCCGAAGTCGTATGTGGTCTGAGCCGAGCCACCCACTTTGATACCTTTCAGGTTGAGCTGCGACCAAGCGTGGTTGCCGCTGCCGATAGCATCGGCGACAGTACCTTTGAGGTCTGCCAAGGGCTGTCCGAGCGAGTTGTAGTAGTATCCGATAGGATTGCTATCCCACTGCCAGTCGCCGAGCGACAGCATAGCCGATAGCTCGAGCCAGTTCGTCAGATTCGACCGCAACTCCAATTCTACTCCCATGTGGCGGGCGTTTACTCCGCTCATATTGATGATAGCTCGTTCGTTCACTATATCTCCCGATGGGTCGGTATAACTGTATTCGTTGGCACGTGTCATAGTTTTGTTCATCCATCTGGTGAAATATCCGTTGATGGTAGCCTTGAGGTAACGGTGGTGGAAACCGTAGCCGAGTTCGAGAGAGAATATATTTTCGTTTATGGCGTTTTTGTTAATTTCGTTCGACGTTGTCGACTGCAAGAAAGCTCCGCCAGAGAAGTATGGCGCTCTGCTTATATAGCCTGTATTGACGAACACGTTGTGATACGAGGCAAAGTTGTAGTTGAGTCCGCCCTTGATGGTATAACCCAAGAAATTGAGCGTCTTCGAACGAGCGTGCTCTGCATCGTAGTAGAAGCGGTCGTAACGCCAGTAGGTAGTATTCGACAACGAACCCGATGCGAAAGCCGTAAGAGCTTTTTCCAAGAAGCTACCTTCGACCTGTCCGAATGCTCCTTCTTGTACTACATATCCGTCGTAGTCGCGGTAAACTACGTCGCCTACTTGGAGCTTCTGCATCTTCCAGTTGGGGTCGGCAGCAGCAGCGTTGTTCACTGCTTTTACGTTCTTACGCGATGCCTCGTCGATGAAATATTTACCTCCGTAGAGGTCTATCAGTTCGTTGGTGTGTACGCCTTTGTAGTAACGGAAGTCGACACCGCCGTAGAAGTCGATATTTTTCGACAATGGCGAGGTAAATGTAGAGATAAGTCCATACCAGTTGTGGTAGTTTTTGCTTTTGCTCATAGCCATTAGCGACCCTGTGGTGCTTGCTGCGTTGATAGCCTCTATCTTGTCGTAAGCGAATGTACCGTCGTCATTGCGGAAAGTACTATTGACCAGACCGTTCGAAGCTCCGTACCAATTGCTATAAATATATTTTGTAGCAGCACTTGGCAGGTTGTAACCGCCTTGTCCGCTATAGCCGTTGCCTCGTCCGATAGAGGCATATACTACAGTCGATAGGCTTTTGCGGTTACCGAGATCCCAGTTCCAGTTAAGCGAAAGCTGAGGTTTGTGATATTGGTTGAATGCCGAAGTGCGGCGTTGTCCTTTGCCGTCGAAACCGTATGTAGCGTTGTATCTATACGGACTATTGCCGTTCATATAGTTACCTACCCGCTGCCATTCGGCGATAGTGAGTTGATCGTATGCACTACGTTGATAGTGAGCTTGCGGAGCCCCGAAGGCGGTAAACGAGAGTGTATGATTGTCGTTGATAATCTTCGATACGTTGAGGAAGTAGTTCCAACCCTCGAAGTTTGTGCCTTGGATATATCCGTTACCCCAAGTACGCGATCCGAGTACAGTGAATGCCCAGCCGTTTGGGAGCTTACCCGAAGAGATATTGAACAATACCTTATTGTAACCGTCGTTGCCTATAACATACTGAGCCGAACCGCCTTTTTTGGCTTCGTGGGCTTTGGTGATAATGTTTATAGAACCTCCCACCGATGGCGACGATACTTTCGAGGCTCCCAGACCACGTTGAGTCTGCATAGTACGGGTAACGTCGGCAAGCCCCGCCCAGTTGCTCCAGTAGACTCCGCCCCATTCCATATCGTTGACGGGTACACCGTTGACCATAACGGCGATATTTTCCGACTTGAAACCTCGCATGTTTATCTTCGAGTCGCCGTATCCACCGCCGTTTTTGGTGGTATAGACACCTGGGGTCGACTTCAGCACTTCGGGAAATTCGGCATTACCTATCTTCTCTTCGATAGTCTCGAAAGATACGTTCGATACGGCTACAGGGGTCTTCCTCTGTATCGCTATCTGCGAAGTAACGGTGATGTCTTTCAGCTCGATAGAGTTTGTCTTTAACCTTACATCCGATGCTTTGTCGGCTGCTACTACCAGCGTATGGTAGCCTACATACGAAAATATCAGATTCTTATTGTCGGGTACGCTTAGAGAGTACTCTCCGTTGGCACCTGTCTGAGTCCCGTCGAGAGTCCCTTCGATTTGTACCGAGACTCCAACCATCGGTTCTTCGGTAGAGGCGTCTCTGACATAGCCCTTCACTACTGTTTGCGATATGGCTGCTACCGAACACAATAAAAAGATTGATAGAGATAAAAATACTTTGTTCATAAGTAAAAAAATCAATTAAAATTCAGACTGCAAAGATACTAAAATAAGTGTTACTTTTGTACTTATTTTGTAATGAGTTATCTTTTCGTACGATGAAAAAGCAATTTTCCCCTTGGAGGTGGATACTGTCGCTATATTTTACCGAAGGCATTCCTTACGTAATGGCTATGACAGTGTCGGTTATTATGTACAAACGCTTCGGACTGTCGAATACCGATATTGCTTTCTATACGGGATGGCTCTATCTGCCTTGGGTCATAAAACCCTTTTGGAGTCCGTTTGTAGACCTGCTCAAGACCAAACGATGGTGGATACTCTCTATGCAATTGTTTATCGGGGCAGGGCTTGCGGGTGTGGCTTTCGTGCTGCCTACTCCAGGTTACTTCCAAATATCCATTTGTCTGTTTTGGCTTGTGGCGTTCAGTTCTGCTACACACGACATAGCTGCCGACGGATTTTATATGCTTGCACTCGACGAACGCCGACAGTCGTTTTTCGTCGGCATACGTAGCACATTTTATCGACTCGCCACTATTTTCGGGCAAGGTCTGCTCGTGATTATGGCAGGATACCTCGAACAAAAAACTCACAACATACCATACGCTTGGAGTATCACCCTATTGGTAGCGGCAGGGATATTCATCGCCGTATTTGCTTACCATAAGTTTGCTCTGCCTCACCCTCCCGCAGACGGCAAAACTATCGGAGTACAGTACAAGCAGACGTTCCTTCATTTTGCAGAAGTATTCTCCTCTTTCTTTGCTAAAAAAGATGTAGGTATTTTTATTGCTTTCATGCTGTTGTATCGACTCTCGGAGGCAATGCTTGTGAAGCTCGCCTCGCCTTTTATGCTCGATGCCCGTTCGGTGGGTGGCCTCGGGCTGAGTACTGAGGCTGTCGGGCTTGTATATGGCACTGTCGGTGTGGCAGCTCTCACGGTAGGAGGTATACTTGGCGGTATAGCCATAAGCCGTCGAGGACTTAGCTATTGGACTCTTCCTATGACTCTGGCCATAACGCTTCCTAACGCCGTTTATGTATATCTCGCTTTGCAGCAACCTACTTCGTTGATGCTCATAAACACTGCCGTCGCTCTCGAACAGTTTGGCTACGGATTCGGTTTCACGGCATATATGATGTATCTTATACGTTTCTCGGAGGGGCAATACAAGACTTCGCACTACGCATTGTGTACGGGTTTTATGGCTCTGGGAATGATGTTGCCGGGAATGGCTGCGGGCTTTATCGAAACGTGGCTTGGCGGTTACGCTCATTTCTTTATCTTTGTGATGATATGCACCATACCGACCATAGCTATTGTCCCATTTGTAGAATCGAAGTTTCGCCGATAAACTCCTAATTCTCACGCCTATCGTTCATTTTATTGGTCGAATATATTATAACAGTAGTCTCGATTCGAGAGCAGTATTGAATAGCATATCGAGTATACTTAGATTTGGCTTGAATCCGTATTTGTGTTCAAATACTTGGTGGTATTTACGCTCTTGCATATCGGGTATGGAGTCCGACTGACGTTTAGCGTCGAACTGCTCTCGCAAATCGGTATACTTGTCGTCGTTTGCCGCTATGTATTCTGTCGAAAGCGATATATCGAGGTTTTTGTACCCGAGCAAGTCGAGTATTTTCTGCTGTAGGTCGATATTGAAGTCGACCAAGAAGTCGTAACGCCTATTGTAGAGGTTGGCTATATCGCTATATAGGTACTCGAAAAATGGCGACGAGCGGTAGGCGCTCTCTATCGCTCGGTAGTGTAATGTCTGCCACGGGTTATGGTTCGATATTCTTATGTCTTTCGTGGCGGTCTTGCGTTCCTCTTTTACTACGGGGATAGTTAGGGCTTCTACTCCGTTCGATGTAGCTATATAGCACCTATTGGCGTAGGTCTGTTTGCAGTAAAAGCTATTTACGTCTATCGTACTATCGTAGCGTATAAGATAGTGATAATAAGCGGTAGGGGCGGCATAAGCTATAGGTAGAAGTATCATTTGCTTTTTGCCGGCTTGTTGTTACTTTTTGAGAATAGAGTATATCCTATAGTGTAGTTGAATGCGAATTGTCCTCCTTGAGTGAACCCATACCCCGGATTCCACCATATTTTTGTTTTATCTTTCGTGTGAAAAGCCGTTTTGAGCCTTACGCTCCAGCCCATAGTGAAGCCTCGGTATAAATCGACTCTTATGCCTCCTACCAATTCTAGCCACCCGCAATATACGCCTCTGCCCGAGAAGCTTTGCCGCCTGTCGCCTCCTGCCCAATAGTCGTTGTTCATAGGTATGTTTGCCGCTTCGTAGTTCGTAGCCGACATTGCATATCGTGCTCCTACAAAAGGATACGACACTATGTGCTTCATTTTGCCATCTTTATCGGCGTTGTTTATAAGACTATAATTGAATCCTACCCTTACGAATGGCGATGTGGCACTATATTCCTGCCCTCCTTTAAGAGAAGTCCGTATACTTCCGTAGCCTGCCTCTAATGTGGGGAAAAACTTATAATACAGATTCATATCAGCCTGAATCTCGCCCGTACGAATATCTTTGTTGCCGATGATACCCATTGCCGGCGAGAAAATATCGGCATGTATCGATACAGCCTTGTACGCCTTGCCCGTGTATGTATTTCGCTTCTCGCGAACCACACTATTACTGTCGTTTTGTGCGTGCGATACGGCAGATACGGTCAGGAAAAGTATTATTGATATTAGCGAAAGCCTCTTCATTGCTCTGCTTTGAAATATATTTGTAGTTGGTTGTTTGTCTTATTGTCTTTGATGTGTCTGTCTTTTACGATTATAGAGTCTATTTCGTTTTTTGAGAAATATACCTCTCTGACGTAATGTGTCGTTGTCGTACCGCATTCCAACGATACGAGCACTTCGGTGTTTTCGTGTTCGATAGTAATGGTGTCGGCGGTTTTTCTATCTCGTCGTATTACGAATGCCGTGCGGTTGTCCGAAGGTTTCAGAGGCAACCTTACTATCGATATCGGTAGTGTATCGTTTATAGTAGAGTCGTTGCCTACCCCTTTTACCATGATTGTATCTGTCAGTACCGTTGTAACAAATCGATTCTTAGCACTGTCTCTTACTGCCCCGAAAAACGATACGCCGATATTCGTGCGTATATCGGCTGTACAACCGCTGTCGGCACGGCAGGAATAGACAGATAATATTACAACGACCGTCAGAGCCGCGTATATACTTGCTTTATATGTGTGTAGAGTGTTCATATTATTCAGTTTATCAGACGGCTTATCTCGTTTTTTAATAGAGCTATGGCGGTCTGTGTCGGAGTCTGTGCCGACTCGTTGTACGTGCGTATGATTGTTTGGGCAAGTGTGATAGCTTTGTCGTTGCTATTCACCTGTGTAGCACATATATTAATGAGTTGTAGGATGTCGTTTTTGGCATCGACTACAGCCTGCCACTCCTTTGGGGTAACATATATCTGCTGAGCTACATTGTGTTCGAACTCTTCCCGTATCACTCTGAGTAGTTTTACTTGCAGTTCGAAGTTCGACATATTGTTTTCTATTTCGCGGTTGAGTATCTCGTCGGGCGAAGTACGTTCTAAAAAAAGCACAAGTCTCTCGTAGGCAGCGAGTTTAATAGGTGCTATCACTTTGAAATTAGCCGATTCGGTAGCAGAGTCGAGTCTTAGTTTTTCGAGTTTTATGGGACGATTTATAAGCCAATATGCTATCAAAACTATTGTAGCACAAGGAAGAAGGAATTTCGCTATCTCTATTATTATCATTGTCTTACAGATGAGGTTATTACGAAAAATAAATGTACAAAAATAGAAAAAAAACGTCAGTTTTTCGATGTTTGCAGATTATAAGTCGGTGAAAATATCTAATTTTGGCAAAATTTTGTGATACACTTCTATTTCGATGAAAAAACATATTCCTAACTTCCTGACTATATGCAACCTGTGTTCCGGTTGTCTTGCTGTAAGGTCGGCCTTTGTGGCAGATTATCAGTCTGTTTTGATATTTGTACTTATTTCGGCGGTCTTTGATTTTCTCGATGGATTCGCGGCTCGCCTGCTTCGTGCATATTCGCCTTTGGGTAAAGAGCTCGATTCGTTGGCAGATGTTGTCAGTTTTGGTCTTGCTCCATCGATGGTAGCGGTGTCGTTGCTTACGGATAGTATTGGTAATTATGGCTATGTAGGGATGCTCATAGTGGCTTTCTCGGCGTTGCGTCTGGCTCGGTTCAATATCGACGATAGGCAGACAAGCTCATTTATCGGTATGCCCACTCCGGCAAATGCTATATTGTGGTCGGGTCTTGGTTTTACGTATCACGGGTTTTTATCCGATAATGTGGCTATTACACTCGTATTGGTAGCTACGACTTCCTATCTGCTGGTATCGAGTTTACCGATGTTTTCTCTGAAATTCAAAGACTTCGGTATTCGTTCAAACAAATGGCAATACATACTAATCGTTTCTACTATAATATTACTCATCGCATTGAAATACAGTGTGTTCGTTTGGTCGATAGTAGTATATATTGTTTTGTCGGCGATAAAAGCTCTTGTCGAATGTCGATGCAAAAAGTCGGAAGTAGATACCCCCTCGGCAACGACAGACAATCAATAACCCAATATTTTGAGCATCGACTTGTAGCTCTGTTCCTTAGCGAAT
>CAJPPQ010000044.1 GCA_905372605.1 Porphyromonadaceae bacterium | reverse complement strand
CTATTTTACTATTTCTTGTGCTCTGTACAGTGTTTTCGCTGCAAGCACAAAATGTAACGTTACCTTACACACAAGACTTCGCAGCTCTGAGCCAAGGCGATATGAACTCCGATACCGGAAGTCCTACGCCTGTGTCTGCAGGAGCCTTGCAAGGTATAGCCTCTCTTACGGGAGCATACCAAGCCGGCGGAGCTATCCGTCTTGGCGACGTGGGTAACGTCGGAGGCTTCACTACACAGCCTGTGGTTACGAGTGGAGCCGGTTATGTAAAGGTATCGTTCAAGGCTGCCGCTTGGATAGCCGCGACACCTTCACCAGCTCAGGTAGTGGTCGGATACGGCTCTCAGACCGTAACCGTCAACATACCTGCTACCACTCATGTATGGCCTATCGTGGCTAACGACATGAATACGTACAACGTCCAATTCGCTGCAGAAGCCACACATAAGGCAGTAAGTATCACTACCGTGTCTGCTACGAGCAACGAGACTCGTATTTTCTTGGACAACCTAAAAATCATGTTTAGAACAGGTACTCCGGCACTCCTATCGGAAGGGTTCGAAGATACTACTTTTCCTCCTGTAGGATGGACGTCTCTGAATATATCGGGGACAAAAAAGTGGGAAAGGTCTACCGATAGTAACCCTATAGGCACTGCTTGTGCAAGAGTAAATTATGCGGATCCCGGACACCACAACTGGCTTATCACTCCATGTATGTCACCTAAAATAGGCGATAGCTTAACTTTCAAGATAAAAACAACTAACTATTGGAGTGGTACAAAAATATATATAAGAATATCTACCTCTTCCAAAGATACAAGTAGTTTCGGAGCACCGGTAAAAACTCTAAATACAAATAGTACTAAGCTAACTACTTCTTGGGTACAATACAATATCGACCTATCGCCTTATGTGGGTAGTAGTGTATTCGTAGCTTTCCAAGTAGTAGATAAATACGGTCTCAATGTATTACTCGACGATATACATGGACCAATGATTTCTCCAATTGGCAGCTGTACTGCACCAAATGCTATGCAGGTACGTAATATAAACACAACCGGTGCCGATATATCTTGGTCGGAAGATGGATACGCCTCGTCGTGGGTAGTGGAATATTCCACACAGTCTACATTCGCAGGAGCAACTCAGCAAATAGTAACAGGTACACCTTCGCTAAGCCTATCGGGTCTTATGCCCGATACCAAGTATTATGTCCGCGTCAAATCGGACTGTCTTCTGGGCGAATATAGCGAATGGTCGGGAGTAACGACTTTCGAGACACGTTGTCTGCCCTTGGCAGGACCTATAAATATATTGGAAAAATTCGACTTGTTGGCAGTAGAAGACATACCCCACTGTTGGAGTAAAATCACTACCGACAACACATACCCATCGGTCGTAACATCTCCTGGATACGGACTCAATAGCAAGGCAATAAAATTTACCGGTAGTTTTCATCAATATCTTATAATGCAGCCGGTAGGAGTAGCTCTTAATACTCTACAGCTCGATTTCTTGTTGGTAAGAGAAGGAGAGAGTTCAGGTACTTTCCAAGTGGGCTATATGACCGACCCCAACGACAGCAATACGTTTGTAGCTGTGGCTTCCTTCAACGACGACACATATAAAAAGACGCTACATAAACGCGTATATTTTACCGACGTAGTAGATAATGGAAACAATCGCTATATAACGTTTAGATACGGGCGTGTAGGCAATGAAACCTTTGCTACCAATTGGTTTTATTGGATAGACTCTGTTTCAGTGAAAACTGCTCCCTCTTGTAGGCTCGAAAAAGATACGCTTGAGTTGGCAAAAATTACTCCCGATTCGGCTATAATCAAATACAAACTGCCCGCAGGATATACCTCGGTAGAGTATGTATACGGAGTCGATTCGATAAACACCCCCGCGACTCTGACTCCTACCGTAGCTACCGGCGGACAGATAGCAGTCGGTAACCTATCGCCCGAGACAATGTATAAGCTCTGGATACGTGTCGGCTGCAGCGGAGGTGTATACAGCGATTGGTCTACAGAACCAATAACATTTAAGACTCCCTGTGCCTATATCAATACATTAGACGAAAACTTCGATTCGCTCGAAGTAGGCAGTCTTCCTCACTGTTGGAGCAAAATATCAACTTCATATTCATATCCGAAAATAACAGAAAGAAGTCCTATCGACGGATTGCCTACCAGAAGTATACCGTTTGGTCTATCGAATCCGCAGTATCTCGTACTCCCTCAATTCGGAGTAGCTCTCAATACCCTGAAATTGGATTTCTCTCTTAGAAGATTTGATAAATTATCGGGGACATTCCAAGTGGGCTATATGACCGACCCAACGGATAGCAATACGTTCGTCGCAGTAGCTTCGTTCAACGATAATAGACCTAATTTATACAAAAAGTGGCTAAAAAAGAGTGTGTACTTTACCAGTGTCGCCGACAACAACGGGACCAATCGGTATATAGCATTTAGGTATGGAAAGGTAGGCAATGAAGATTTTTCGTTTTACAGCTATTATTTCATAGACTCCATATCGGTACAAGCAGCTCCTACTTGCCAACCGCCATACAATATAGCAAATACCTTTGTCTCTACCGATTCTGCCGTAATAGGCTACAAGCGACCTACGGCGGCACTTTCTGTTCAGTATGTCTTCATCGAATACGACACGATTACAGCTCCGTCGACACTGACACCGATACAGAATACGGGCGACACCATAAAACTTTCGGGGCTTGGCAGCAACAAAACATACAAACTCTGGCTCAGAAGCGACTGCGGAGCCGGTAGCGTAAGCGATTGGGCAGATCCTATCACGTTTACTACTATATGCAATGTCGTAGATTCAATCGACGAAGACTTCGACTCGATACCTACGTCGACTCTACCCGATTGCTGGTCGAAAATCACTAACGGTACATCTAAATATCCTTATGTTGTAAGTGAAAATATCGGTTACGGAGAGGATAATATGACAATTAAATTCGGTTCGTCGTATCCTCAGTTTCTAATATCGCCTCGTATAGGGGTAGCCCTCAATACGTTAAAGCTCGACTTCTCGTTGTATAAAGAGGGCATAAAATCGGGTACATTCCAAGTGGGCTATATGACCGACCCCACGGATAGTACAACGTTCGTACCTGTGGCTTCGTTCTCAGACAAGAGCATGTTTGCTCTCAAGACGATGCTCAAAAAGAGCGTATTCTTCAAACAGGTGGTAGACAACGGCAACAACCGATATATCGCATTCCGATACGGACGTGTAGGCAACGAAGAGTTCAGTACTTCGTCGTACTACTGGTTAGACTCCGTAAAATTGCAGGCTACTGCTCTTGCGTGCGTACCGCCATACGACCTTGTAAATACGTATGCAACCACCGATTCGGCTGTAATAGTATATAAAAAGCCTATCGGAACTACAGCCACTCGATATGTATATGCAGAAGAGACTTCCTCGGACGACCCGTCGACACTGACCGCACATACCGTTACGAGCGATACCATAAAACTCTCGGGACTTACACCAAATTACACCTCATATAAGATATGGATGCAAAGCTCGTGCGGTGCAGGTACCGATAGCGAGTGGTCTACTCCGCTTATATTCAATACCGAGTGCGGAGAATACACTACGCTTAGCGAAAACTTCAACAGAGTACCGGAAGGTAGTATTCACGGCTGTTGGTCTAAAATATCCACAGAAAATTCATTCCCGAGTGTGGTAAAAGCAGATGCATCTGCGGGATTAGATTCTAAGGCTATAAAGTTTTCTTCGTCGTTCAATCAATATTTGATATCGCCTCGATTTAGCGTACCGCTCAATACACTTGAACTAAACTTCTCATTAGATAGAGAAGGAGAAGAATCAGGTATTTTCAGAGTAGGCTATATGACCGATCCAACCGACAAAAATACATTCGTTGAGGTAGCTTCGTTCAACGACGATGACGAAATATTTTACAAAAAAATGATCAGAAAAAAGGTATACTTTACCGATGTAGACGATAACGGTACGAACCGCTATATAGCATTTAAATACAATCCACAAAGTACTGTCTGGTATTATTGGTTAGACTCGGTAGAGGTATCGGCAGCACCTACGTGTATGCCTCCGTCGAAGTTCAAAATAGATTCGATATCGACCGACTCGGTGGTAATCACCTACAAATTGCGTGCGGCTGCTACCGGCTACGAATACGCATACGGCGATATCAACGAGACCGACCCGTCGAACCTGACACCGATAGCTACGGGTGATACCATAAAACTCGGTGGTCTTACGCCTCACACGAGGTATAGACTCTGGGCTCGTACCCAGTGCGGTGCGGGCACTTACAGCGACTGGTCGTTCACCTCGATAGCATTCACTACTCGCTGCGAGGACGTCCACGCCGTAAACGAAGACTTCGAGGCGGTATCCAAAGACTCCATACCCGATTGTTGGTCTAAGAAATCATCAGCTTACACTACATATCCAAAAATAGTAACCGCCTCGGCTGCCGACGGAGTAACGTCTAAGGCTATGAAGTTTTATGGAGCACATCCTCAATACCTGATACTAAGCAAGATAGATACGGCTCTGAATCGGTTACAACTGCGGTTCGACCTCAATAAAGAGTCGAAAGACTGCGGCATATTCCAGGTAGGCTATATGACGAAACCCACCGACGGAAGTACGTTCGTGCCTGTAGCTTCGTTCAACGACATTGTGTACAAGAAGATGCTTCCCAAGGTAGCATACTTCGACACCGTAGCCGATAGCAGCAAGAAACGCTACATCGCATTCAGATACGGAGCCGTGGGTGCTGTAACGCAGAGTACTTCGAAAGCATATTGGGTCGACAACGTAGTATTGGAACCTGCCGACTCTTGTATGGCTCCTACTTCGCTTATGGCTAACGTAGCAAAAGACTCGGTAAGAGTAACATTCGAGCACAGACCTTCGGCTACGTCGTGGCAGTATGTATTGGCAAAGAACGTACCTCTATCGACTACTCCACCCGACTCGATAACTCCGACCGCTATCGTTAGCGACAATATAGTGATAAAGAATATCGAGCCAAACCAAGACTATACCGTCTGGGTAAGGACAACAAGCTGCACAAACGATACAAGTGCATGGGCAGTAACATTTTTCACTACCAAATATTGCACAGCATCGCCTAATAAAGTCGACGGAAAAGGTATTGTCAATGTTACCTATGGTATGTACAATATCGTAGATAATACCACCGCTGCCGAAGCAGGCAACTATGGCGACTACACGGCTCTTAGCGGCGATATCGTTGCGGGCGATTCGGCTTACGTATCGATTACGCTCTCTACCGAAAAATCTTACAATACGCGTGTATACGTCGACTGGAACCAAGACTACGACTTCGAAGGTACGGGCGAATTTGTCTACAATGGTACGACAGGTAGCAATAAGACCGAGACGCTGCTGGCTTCGTTCTTAGTACCTTCGTATGTACGTGCAGGCAACTATCGGATGAGAATAGTATCGACACCCGATACTCCTGATCCTTGCTTCTCAGGTAGCAAAGGTGCGGTAGAAGACTATACGCTTACTTTCGGTACGGTACCTACGTGCCGCCCGACAGAGGCAAAGAGTATTTCTGCAAACAATATCACTACCAACAGTGCTACCATATCTTGGAAGCCGAAAGGCTCGGGAACGTCGTGGGAGGTAATAGTATCGCCCGACCCGCTTACGGCAACTCAGCTGAAAAACTACACTCAGGCTGCAACCGTAACCGACTCGTCGTACAACGCTACCGGTCTTATGGCAAATAAGGAATATTACGTATACGTACGCTCCGTATGCAGCGCTACCGACAAATCGTACTGGACGTGGTGGCGACCGTTTGAGTTCATGACCAAACCAACTGTCGTATCCACTCCTTATTACCAAGACTTCACCAACGTAGACTTGACGGAATTGTTTGTATTCCCCGGCAAGAAAGTACGTGAAAACAAGTGGTGTCTGGGCTCGGGTATCGGCAATGGAGGTAATTCGATGTATATATCCAAAAACGGAGTCGATGCCGAATATGCAAACATAGTATCTCGTACACTCTCTTATATCACTATCGACTTCGACAATAGCCCCAAATTCGAAATATATTTCGACTGGATAGGCAAAGGCGAAAGTTCATTCGACTTTATGAGAGTATATGTGGTACCCGATACGCTGACTCTGCCCACTACTTGGAAAAACTCCGAAAAGCGTTGGATAAAAGATAGCGTAGTAGCTCTCCAACTCGGCGATAAATTCAATGGTAAGACCGAGTGGACTACATTCTCCGACACTCTGCCATCGTCGTATGCAGGTACAAGGCGTAAACTCGTATTTATGTGGTTCAACGATGGAGTCATAGCAGGCAGTCCTACCATGGCAGTAGATAATATCTATGTAGGAGGATACGAATGCAAGAGTCCGTCGCGGTTTGTAGTAGATACCGTTACCAGAGACTCGGCTCAGATAAGATGGAGCAAGGGAAGTACTGAGACATCGTGGATAGTAGAGTACAAGAAACTCGACGACAACACTTGGGTACGCGATACCGTCAACGACACTACCTACAGCCTAAACCACCTCGAATCGTATACCGAATACAAGATACGAATACGAGGTATATGCTCCGGTGGTAGCGGACATACGGGATTGCTACTCGGTTCGTTGCATACTCTATGTGGCGATAAAGCGATAGGCAACGGCGTATTTTATAACTTCGACGATGCTATCGGTAGTATCCCCGCTTGCTGGACAAAGACTACACCATTCACATACAAAGGACTCACATTCCCACTTGTAGGTAACTACACAGATGCACCGAAAGACGGAGTAATTCTCTTCAGCGGAAGAAGTACACAGATTCTTGCTCTGCAAGAGTATAGAGAAAATGTGAAGACCTTAGAACTCGAGTTCGACCTGCTCAGAGAATCGACCAACTGCTCGGGACAACTCGAAGTAGGTGTAATGTCTGACCCGAACAATGCCAATACATTCGTTCCCATACATAACCTCACATCGCTTATAGTATTACCCGACAAATATCTGCAGTACACAAGGGTATCTATGGACACTGCTCTTGCCGAAGGTAAGCACTATATAGCGTTCCGTCAGGTAGTAAATAGTCCTACCAACGATACCTTGATGTATGGCATCGACAACCTCGACATACATCCGATACCGATGTGTAAGAAGCCAAACTACAATGATATCAGGGTAACTCTCAACGAATATACTCCTACGGTAGCAGATGTAAGTTGGATACCCGGACATTACGAAAATACTTGGGAAGTACAATACAGAGACATCGACTCTACCGAGTGGAAGTCGGTAATAGTAACACAGACCTCTATGTGTATTCTGCAACGACTGATGCCGCAGACGACATACGAAGTAAGGTTACGCTCGATATGCACACCCGATACAAGTAAATGGACTCGTACATACAGGTTCACTACTCTGTGCGATGTATATACCTTACCGTATACCGAAGACTTCAAAAATATGTCATTCGAAAACAGCTGCTGGAGCAGATACGAAGGATTGGCATCCGCCGCATTCAGCGGACAAAAACCGAAGGCAGTCGCATCCGGTTGGGAAATCGAAGAAAAATACAGCCTCGATACCGCACATATAAAGCTAAACATATGGGGTACGAGTCGTAAGCATTGGGCTGTAAGTCCGCTTATAAAGTTGAACGAAAATAGTATGCTACAGTTCGATTTGTCGCTAACTCGCTACGACAAGTCGGATACTGCCTCAGGTACAAGAGCCGACGACCAGTTTATGGTAATCGTATCTACCGACGGCGGCAATACTTGGCTCAAGTCGAATGCCACTATCTGGAACAATAGCAATACAGATCCGGGTAACTATGTCTTCAACAATATCCGCACAGCAGGCGAAAAGGTATCGATAGACCTATCGATGTATGCAGATAGTACGGTAAGGATAGCATTCTACGGTGAGTCGACTGTCAGTGATAACGGCGACAACGACCTACATATCGACAATATCCGTGTATTCGAACGCATAGTAGCACCGCCTAAGGTGAAAACCTTGACTGCAAGCAATATTGGCGAAAATACGGCTACGTTGAATAAAGACGTAACCCCGGGCGATATCGCTATCAGTAAAGAAGGCTTCTACTACAAGCCTGCCGGTCAGGGTGCTATTTGGACTCCGGTAGAGTCTGACGACGATGCATTCGTTGTGAGCGGTCTCATACGCGGTACCGTCTACAAGTACATCGCTTACGCAACATTGGAAAACAACGTTACTTTCTACGGAGATACGGTAGAGTTTACCACCACAGGTATTCCGCCCGTACATCCTACTGTAAGTACGTTGGCTGCTACCAATATTTCTCAGAACTCGGCTACTATGAACAAGAGCGTAACCTCAGATCCGTCGGAACCCGTAACAGAGCAAGGATGGAAGTGGCGTAAGGTAGGAGAACCCAACTGGATCGTATCTATGAACGGCAACCTCACTTCGCTCGAACATAATACGCAATATGAGTTCTTTGCTTTCGCCAAGACAGCTCTCAAGAATCAAGAAGGCTATCAAGGTCAGACGCTGACATTCACTACTACGTCGCATACTCCACCGACAGTGAAGACACTTGCTGCTACGGCTATCGGTATGTATGGAGCATCGTTGCGTAAGTTGGTAACGGCAGGTAGCGAGCCTATCGTCGAAGAAGGCTGGGAATACAAGAGAGTAGGCGAAGTAGTATGGACTAATACGAAAAATGCCAACATCAACAATCTCGCACAAGACACCGAGTACGAGTTCTACGCTTATGCCGTAACAAACTCGTATCCGATGACCAAAGGCGAAACGTTGAAGTTCCGTACGCTCAAAGCTACGTCAGACTTAGACGCAGCAGACTATGGAGTAAACATCTACCCGAACCCTGCAGATAATGTGGTTACACTCGCCGTCGAAGGCTTATCGTCCGAAGCGGAAGTAACTATCATCGATATGATGGGCAGAAAGGTAGGACATTACCTCATAGCTCAAGGTAGCAATAGTATCACCATAGATGTATCTCCGCTTGCCGAAGGCACCTATGCCGTACGTATCGTATCCGATAATGCTACCATAGTAGAACGTTTGGTAATAAAGAAGAGATAGTAGCTCTTAGAGAGAAGCTATATATCTATAACTAACGAAAGGGTCGTCTCTCCCAAGTGGTGAGGCGACCTTTTTTAATTACGACCGGCAGTGCGGAGCAAATTACGACCATCGGTACAGAACAAATTTTGCGAGTAAGCTATAGCAGAGGAAAATGAAAAAATGTAGGAATGAAAGAAGATAATGAGCATTTCGAAAATAGATAAAGTACTATCCGGAGATAGATAAGGTACTATTCGAAAATAGATAAAGTACTATTCGGAAATAGATAAGGTACTATTCGGAAATAGATAAGGTACTATTCGGAAATAGATAAGGTACTATTCGG
>CAJPPQ010000043.1 GCA_905372605.1 Porphyromonadaceae bacterium | reverse complement strand
GTTCCAGAGCGGCAACCCGACACTACACTTCACCGTATCGGCAGACCTCAAAGGATTCGGGGTAAAGTGAGAGGCATACCGAGCAAAAAACACGCCGCCGAAACACTAAGCTAATATAGCTTGCAATTAAGCTAAAATTATTATCTTTGCAGTCTACAAAAAAAGAGAGATGACAACACGAAGCGATTTCGACGACATAAGACCTTACAACGACAGCGAACTGACGAAAGTCTTGGGTCGGCTCGTAGGCAACAAAGAGGTACTCGCCGGTATCGCTATGATAATGCCGAAGCAACTTGCCGACAAGCTCGTGCTTCGATACAAAGAACTTCGGTCGGTAGACCAATTCCAAGAAGAGTATATGTTTCCGATGTTGGAGCATCTAAAAAACATTAAATCTACCGCCATCACCTTCTCGGGCTCGGAGTATGTAAGGCAGCCTGCTCTCTTCTTGTCGAATCATAGAGACATAATAATCGACCCTGCTTTCTTGCAATACGTACTACTGAGGTGCGGCATGAAGACTTCGGAGATAGCTATCGGCAGCAATCTGATGGCAAAGCCTTGGATTACCGACGCTATGCGAGTAAATAAGAGTTTCGTCGTACGACGCAACCTCACTCGCGGCGAGCAGATCTCGGCATTCGGAGAGCTATCGCGATATATCGCACATACTATCACACAGAAGCGGGCATCTATCTGGCTTGCCCAGCGCGAGGGCAGAGCCAAAGACTCCGACGACCGCACACAGATTTCGCTTCTGAAGATGCTCTCGCTAAGCGGCGAAGGTAGTTTCGTAGAAAATATAAAAAAGCTCCGCATGCAGCCGCTCGCCATATCGTACGAGTACGACGTGTGCGATTATATGAAAGCCAAAGAGCTACAGCAGCGACGCGACGACGAAAATTTCGTAAAATCTGCTGCCGACGACGTACTGAGTATGCAAATAGGGGCTCTGGGGTCTGCCTCGGAGATACACTATGCCTTTACACCACCAATCGACAAAGAACTCGACCGAATCGCAGCCGAACGATTGCCACGCAACGAAGAGGTACGGCGAGTAGCCGAAGCTATCGACACAAGGATACACCGTGCGTACAAAATATTCAAGACAAACTACATAGCATTCGACCTCGCAGAGGGAAGCAGCCGCTTCGAGAGCAATTATACCGAAGAAGAAAAGGATAATTTCTCTGCATATATCGAGCAGCAGATAGCAAAGATAGAGCTACGGCAAGTCGATAAGGCTTTTTGCCGAGAAAAGATGCTCGAGATGTATGCCAATCCGCTAAAAAACAAGATAGCGGCAGAAGGAAACTGACGAGGAGAGAGTAATGAGTAAGACTTTTATCAAACTATATTAATTTAATAAACAAAAAGAATAGTATTTATGTTCAAGAATCATCCAAAAGGACTGATTGCCGCAGCTCTTGCCAATATGGGCGAACGTTTTGGCTTTTATATTATGATGGCAATCTTAACGTTGTTTATCTCAGCCAAATTTGGGCTCGACGAGAAGACGACAGGTTATGTGTATTCGGCTTTTTATGCCTCTATTTACTTGCTTGCCCTCGTCGGAGGCATTATTGCCGACCGAACAGGCAAATATAAGTTGACCATTTTGGTCGGCATTATAGTAATGTCGCTCGGTTATATCATCATCGCGGTGCCTACGCCGACTCCCGTGCCTTCATTGCCGCTCTATTTGGCTCTGACGTGCTTCGGATTGCTCGTCATTGCTTTCGGTAACGGATTATTTAAGGGCAATTTGCAAGCTCTGGTGGGTCAGATGTACGACGATCCGAGATATGCAGACAGACGTGAGTCCGGTTTTCAGATATTTTATATGTTTATCAACATCGGCGGTTTCTTCGCTCCTTGGATAGCTATCGGTGTAAGGAACTGGTGGTTGAAGGTGAATCACTTCGATTACAACGCCGCTCTACCCGAACTCTGCCACAAGTACCTCGCTCAGGGCGACGCTATGGCAGCCGGCGATATGGAGAAACTTACGACCTACGCAAGCCAAGTGAGTCTCGGTGGCACTCAGCCGACCGACATCGCTACATTCGTGGGCGACTATCTGAACGTATTCAGTAGGGGATTTCAGTACGCATTTATGGCGGCTGTGCTGATGATGGTGGTTTCGCTCATCATTTTTGTGATAAACAAGAGCAAATTTCCCGACCCGGCTGCACGCAAGAGCCAAAATGCCGACAAGGCTACCCATTCGAGAGAAGAAATCAAGATGTCTGCCGACGAGATTAGGCAAAGAATCTACGCACTTTTCGCAGTATTTGGAGTGGTTATCTTCTTCTGGCTCTCGTTCCACCAAAACGGTTACTCGCTCACCTATTTCGCTCGCGACTACGTGAATCTCGACGTGATAAATATCAATCTTGGTTTCACCACTATCAAGGGTGCAGAGATATTTCAGTGTGTAAATCCGTTCTTTGTGGTTTCGTTGACACCGCTTATCATGTGGTTCTTCGGATTTCTCAAAAAGAGGGGCAAAGAAGTGTCGACACCGATGAAGATTGGTATCGGTATGGGCATCGCTTCGCTCGCATACGTATTTTTGATGCTTTTCTCTCTGACACTTCCCGCAAAAGACGCATTGAGTTCGATGTCGGCAGAAGCTCTTTCTGCAATTAAGGTAACTCCTTTCGTTATGATAGGGCTCTACTTCATCCTGACGGTAGCCGAGCTCTTCATTTCGCCGCTTGGACTTGCATTTGTGTCGAAGGTGGCTCCTCCTCACTTGCAGGGGCTTATGCAGGGCTGCTGGCTCGCTGCTACGGCGATAGGCAACGCACTGCTTTTCATCGGCGGTATACTATATACGAGCGTTCCTATCTGGGCGTGCTGGCTTGTGTTTGTCGGCGCCACAGGTATGTCGATGCTCGTGATGCTCAGTATGGTAAAGTGGCTCGAAAGAGTGGCTCGATAGTCGCTTACCCGAGCATACACAGAGGCTGTCTCCGTTGCGGAGGCAGCCTTTTTATGTTTTATGTACAGACTCTTTTGCAAGCTATCTTTAGGGGGAAAAAACTGATTTATAAGGCAATAAAGATGTCCTTACCATCTTCCTGCCCTACTCTGCTATTTTATTGTTTTTTTTGTCGAAATATCTGCACCACTCTGCAATACCGCACTCCGAACAGAGCGGAGTTCGTGCCTTACAGACGTATCGTCCGTGCAGTAGTAGCCAATGATGTGCGTCGGCAATGTATTTCGAGGGGATATGCGAAGTAAGGTCGTCTTCTACCTTGCGTGGTGTGTTGCCATCGGAGATACCGAGCCTACGAGCCACTCTGAATATGTGTGTATCTACGGGCATTCGCGGCTGACCGAAAGCGACTGAGGCTACTACGTTGGCAGTCTTCCGCCCCACTCCGGGCAGTGTCTGTAGCTCATCGACATCTTCGGGTATACGTCCGCCGAAACGCTCCATTATCATCTTTGCCGAGTCTACAAGGTAGCGAGTCTTGCTATTTGGGTACGACACCGACCGTATAAGCTCGAATACATCTCCATACTCTGCATCGGCCATCGACCGAACGTCGGGATAACGCTCGAATAGCTTCGGAGTTATCGTATTTACTCGCTTATCTGTGCACTGTGCAGAGAGTATTACCGATACAAGCAACTCATAAACACTCGAATACTCAAGCTCCGTCGTCTGATGTCCTTTGTGTCTGACAAACCAATCGACGATATGCCTATAACGCTCCTCTATTGTGTATTTATCTTTCATATCTTGGTAAAAAAAAGGCTTATCGAGCCGTCGCGGTCAATAAGCCGAGTATAATCTTAGCAATATTCAAAATGTTGACTACATGTATTGTATGAAAAAACAAATTTTTATCCTTAGGTCTCAATTTATAACCTCTAATTTGCCTACTATCTAAGCAAACACCTCGAACGACTCTCTTACTTTGTCGTTGTACTCCTTTATTATCTTAGCGACTACCTCTTCTGCCGAAGGGATGTCTGTTATGAGCGAAGCTATCTGCCCTATTTCGAGCTCTCCTTCTGTCAAGTCGCCTTCGAATATACCTTTCTTGGCACGTCCTCGTCCGAGTAGCTCTCTGAGTTCGTCTGCCGAGGCGCCTCTGTCTTCTGCCTCCTTCACTCTGTCGTAGAAATGGTTTTTTATGAGGCGTGTAGCCCCCACTTTCTTCAGTGCGAGCATAGTATCGCCCTCTTTGAGCTCAGTGCATAGGCGTTTGAACTCGTCGCTCGCCGAACTCTCGGCAGTCAGTGCGAATCGAGTGCCTACTTGTACGCCTTCTGCCCCAAGTGCCATAGCTGCGAGAATAGCCTCGCCCGTCGATATGCCACCTGCCGCTATGAGTGGGATACTTATCTGCCGTCTGACGTGAGGCAATAGCACCATAGTCGAAGTCTCTTCGGCTCCGTTGTGTCCGCCCGCCTCGAAACCTTCGGCTACTACGGCATCGACTTCGGCTTCTTCGCATTTAGCTGCAAACTTGCTGCTCGATACTACGTGAGCTACCTTTATACCTTCGTCTTTTAGCTTTCGAGTCCAAGTCTTCGGGTTGCCGGCAGATGTGAATACTATCGGCACACGCTCCTCGACTATAATCTTCATTATAGTTTCTATTTCGGGGTAAAGTAGTGGCACATTCACTCCGAACGGTTTGTCGGTGGCTGCTCTGCATTTTGCAATATGCTCACGCAATACCTCCGGATGCATACTACCAGCGCCTATCAAGCCAAGCCCTCCGGCGCGGCTCACGGCAGAGGCGAGTCGCCAGCCGCTACACCACACCATTCCGCCCGATACTATCGGATATCTGATACCGAAAAGTGCATTTATCCTATTTTGTTTTGCCATTGTGGTCGATTGTTTTGTATTTATGTACGATATGTGTCATATTATCTCATAAGGAACTGAAATTTGCTCGTATTCTGCAGAGCAATACCCGTACCTCGAGCCACAGCCCTCAATGGGTCTTCCGCCACGTGAAACGGTATCTGTATCTTGTCGTAAAAACGCTTAGCCAAGCCCCGAAGCAGAGCCCCACCACCTGCAAGATATATACCATTACGCACAATATCGGCATACAACTCAGGAGGAGTAGCCTCCAGAGCCGATAGTATTGCAGTCTCGATACGCGAAATAGACTTATCGAGGCAGTGTGCTATCTCGGCATACGTTACGGGTGTCTCCATAGGCAGTGCCGACGACCTGTTGGGTCCGTGTATCATATATACCTCCGGCTCCAAATCTTTTGGAAGCGAAGTAGTAGCCGCACCTACATTTATCTTTATGAGTTCTGCTGTCTTCTCGCCCACTTTCATATTGTACTGTCGGCTCATATACTCCATAATATCGGCAGTAAACTCGTCGCCTGCTATTTTGAGCGATCTATCGGTAACAAGACCTCCGAGCGAAAGCACGGCTATCTCGGTGGTTCCACCCCCGATATCGACAACCATATTACCTTCTGGAGCCTCTATGTCTAGACCGATACCGAGAGCCGCCGCCATAGGCTCGAAAAGCAAAAATATCTCTCTGCCTCCGGCTTGCTCTGCAGAGTCTTTGACAGCACGTATCTCTACCTCCGTACTACCCGAAGGGATACCTATCACCATACGCAGAGTCGACCGAAAGATGGAGCTTCGATTGGGTATCATACGTATCATTCCCCTTATCATTAGCTCTGCCGCCCTGAAGTCTGCGATTACTCCGTCTTTGAGCGGACGAATTGTCTTTATACGGTCGTGCGTACGCTCGTGCATCTTACGAGCAGTGTCGCCTATGGCTACAAGTTTCTCGGTACGTGTATCGATAGCGATAATCGAAGGCTGGTCTACTACTATACGTCCGTTGCTTGTGATTACCGTATTGGCAGTACCTAAGTCTATGGCTATCTCTTGGGTAAGCGATGGAAAGAGTCCCATTTTTTCAGTGTTGTTTTCTTATTTATGAAACGAATTTGTGTTATGCGGTGCAAAGGTACATCTTTTTGCTCGAAATGCAATCTGCGTAAAAGAGTTTTTTCTGAAAAAAAAATATTAACTTCGCAAAAAATCAAAAAGCACGTTTACACTATGCAAAAAAATTGTTTGAAAATCGAGTATTCAAAGGCTCACTTCGAAGACTTTTCGCCTCAGATGCAGGCTCTCATAGAGCAGGCGAAGCAAGAGACGGCAAAAGCCTACGCCCCCTACTCGAGATTCTCCGTCGGAGCAGCGGTATTGCTCGCCGACGGCACTATAGTCTGCGGCAGCAATCAAGAAAATATCGCCTATCCCTCGGGCTTGTGTGCCGAGCGTACGGCAATGTTCTACGCCAATGCCCACTATCCCGATACCCCACCCATAGCAATCGCTATCGCCGCCCGAAACGAACAGGGTATGCTTCCTCGCCCTATCTGCCCATGCGGAAGCTGCAGGCAGGCCCTCCTCGAGAGCGAAATCAGATATAAAAAGAAAATCGAAGTAATCTTGTACGGTACTCAAGAGATTTATCTCATCGATAGTATCGCCGATATGTTACCCTTTGCTTTCGTATCGCTCGACTGAAAAGCAAATATCCAATAACACAGATTAAATACGTAGGATATGAAAAAACAACAATATACACTCGAATTCCTTTTGCCCGATAGCTCTGTATCTGCCCTATGGGAGATGCTATCTACCCCTGAAGGACTTGCAAAATGGTTCGCCGACAAGGTAGAATACACCGAATCCGACACCATTCTATTCGAGTGGGGCGTACAGAAACAAAAAGCCGATATAGTAATCTTCAAACCGCAGGAATATATCCGTTTTCACTGGGTAGGAATGGCACACCGAGAGTATTTTGAGTTCAGTATATCTAAAAATGAGCTTACGGGTACGCTTTCGTTCACTATTACCGACTTTGCTTTACCCCAAGACCTCGACGACGACAAACAACTCTGGGAGAGCAACGTAGGTAATCTCCGTAGAGTACTCGGTATATAAGTTCATCACTCAGATCGTCTCCCAAACAGACCAACTGTCCAAGCAATATGCTAACTCATACAGGCTTTGACGACACAAGAAAAACTTTTAGCTGCAAGAACGTTTTTTTTATTAACTTTGCCTGCTCGTTTCACGACACATTAATATATTAATAATCAAATAAAATAGCTTGCAGTGAAAGACCAAACAAGTACGACCAAAACCAGATACTCCGATGCCGAGCTCGAAGAGTTTCGCCAGATAATAGAAGAAAAACTCGATGCCGCAAGGCGCGAATACAACGAACTGCGTTCGTATATAAGCAATACCGACGGCAACGACGTTACCGACACCTCACCCACATACAAAAACCTCGAAGAGGGAGCAGCTACTCACCTCAAAGAGGCATCGGGACAGCTTGCTCAGCGACAAATGAAGTTCATACAGCACCTCGAGGCAGCTCTTATAAGGATAGAAAACAAGACTTACGGGATATGTCGTCAGACAGGTAAGCTCATACCCAAAGAACGTCTCAGAGCAGTGCCCCACGCCACACTGACGGTAGAGGCAAAAGAGGCTCGAAAATAACCCAACAGTATAGTTCCTTACGCTGGAAACGGCAGCTGTTTGCTGCATTCATTGCTTGTCGAAGTTACAGACTAAGGAGCAAAACACCATAAGTATGAAAAAATCTATCGGTACAGTATTATTTATCGTCTTACTGCTCGCTATCGACCAAATCACTAAGATACTAGTGAAAACCAATATGTTTTTGTACGGCGATATAGAGATTTTCGGCTGGCTGCATATACACTTCATCGAAAATCCGGGTATGGCTTTCGGGCTCGTCTTGGGCAATAAGATATTTCTTACACTATTTCGCATAATAGTAAGCGGTTTCGTGCTTTACTATATCATACGCCTGCTTAGAGCGGAGCACCGTATGGGATACATTATGTGTATCTGTCTGATATTTACGGGTGCCATAGGCAATATAGTCGATAGTATGTTTTACGGTCTTGTGTTTTCGCAGAGCACTCCTTTCGAGGTAGCTGCTATCTTCCCCAGCAGTGGTGGATATGCACCTTTTTTAGCAGGTAAGGTAGTCGATATGATATATTGTCCGTTATTTGTATTCCCGTCGTGGGTACCTTGGGTGGGCGGGGAAATATTTTTCAGCCCCGTATTCAACTTCGCCGATAGCTGTATTACGGTAGGTGTAATATTATTAATAATATTCTACCGCAAAGACTTCAATACCACGTTCGACAGATTCTTTTCGTCGAAAAGAGATACCTCACACAGCAACGACAGCCTCCGATGAAAAAAACTTTTTCGGCAATATTGCTATTAATATGTGCCTTAGCTGCAATAATCGGCTATTGGATTGCCCTCAAGCCAAACTTCAGCAGCGACGTCGAAAGTGGCGACAATTTCATATACATAAAACACGATAATACTTCAATAGATAGCATACGCAATATGCTTATAAAGAGAGGTGTATTGAAAAACACCTTCACTTTCTCGCTAATGGCGAGGATATATCGACCCAAAGAGCATATCAAAGCAGGAGCATACAGAATCGGTAGCGGAGTGTCAAATATTCGTTTCCTTAACAACATATACAAAGGCTACCAGACGCCGATAAAACTCAATATCCCCTCCGTCAGGCTCAAAAGCCAACTCGTAACCCGTATCTGCAAGCAGACCAATATCGATTCGCTCAGATTGCAGCACCTACTCGGCGACGATGAGTTTCTGGCTCGCTACGGCTTCGACTCCCACAATTGTCTGGCTATGATTATCCCAAATACATACGAAGTATATTGGACGATAACGCCCGAAGAGTGGTTCGATAAGATGAAAAAAGAGTACGACCGATTCTGGGATATCAAGGGCAGAAAAGCCAAAGCCTCGAAGATACCGCTCACTCCGATAGAGGTGTCGATACTATCGTCTATCGTCGACGAAGAGACCAACAAAAAACATGAAAAACCAATAATTGCAGGACTTTACATCAACCGACTCAAGATAGGAATGAAACTGCAAGCAGACCCTACGGCACGCTACGCACTCAACGACTTTACAATCAATCAGGTATTGCACTCATATACCCGTATCGATTCGCCATATAACACATATCTCTATGCCGGACTACCGCCCGGACCGATACGAATACCGTCTATAGAAGCGATAGATGCGGTACTCAATTATAAGCATCATAAATACCTTTATATGTGTGCCAAACCCGAAATGAACGGTGAACACAACTTTGCTACCACATACGACGAACATCTTAAATATGCTGCCGAGTATTACAAGGCTCTCGACATCTGGAAACAACGTAATAACAAGCAATAAACCCACAAAAAATATTTCGCCTTGGCAATTTATTGGCTATGTATGAAAAAAGAGATGTTGAGTTTTACATACCGAACAATAATTGACAAAATAGTCTAAAAATACAAATAAGAAACCATCTTACGATAAAAACAAAAAATGGTGTAAGTCTCGTAATTACTTGACCTACACCATTAATCTGTGGAGAATAAGGGACTCGAACCCTTGACCCCCTGCGTGCAAGGCAGGTGCTCT
>CAJPPQ010000042.1 GCA_905372605.1 Porphyromonadaceae bacterium | reverse complement strand
ATGCAGCAATGAATAACAATAATGAGATAATAGCATCGAAATATAAAGTGGGAAAAAGAGGTATATGTGTGAGAAGATATTTGAAGAAAATGTCTAAGGATGGGAGACTTAAGAAAAATATTTTGTAGATAAGACTTTGGCATTGCCCATTGAGAAAAATTATTAAACAGAAAAATACAATGTCTATCAACGAAGTACAGCAAGAAATAATAGAGGAGTTTTCGATATACGACGATTGGCTCGACCGATACCAGTATATAGTAGACCTAGGCAATTCGTTGTCTGACTTTCCGCCTGAAGAAGAGACCGATATGAATCTGATAGAGGGCTGTCAGAGTAAAGTATGGATAATAGCCTCATATATAGATGGTAAAGTATATTTCAAGGCAAAAAGCGATGCTATAATAGTAAAAGGAATAGTGGCTCTGCTTATCAGAGTGCTTTCGGGGCGTACCCCCGACGAGATATTGGGAAGCGAATTGTTTTTTATCGATAAAATAGGGCTTACCGAACATCTGTCGCCGACACGTTCGAACGGGTTGGTAGCTATGGTAAAGCGGATGAGAATGTTTGCTTTGGCATTTAAAACTAAATTTGAATAACTATCACTATGACAAAAGATATGGACGTTTATCAACATCATCCCGAGGAGAGTCCCGATTACCAAGGATTGAGGATACAGAGGGCTCTGCGAGTACCTCCTTCGGTGCGTAGTCCCTATTTTCATAAGCTTAAAAAACGTCCTCATTATTCGGTAGACGATTATGTGAAAGGTATCCTCGACGGTAATATAACCATTCTTTCCCAAGCAGTTACGTTGATAGAAAGTTCGATAGAGGCTCATTACGAGATGGCTCAGCAGGTGATAGAGAAGTGTTTGCCTTATTCGGGCAATTCGATACGATTGGGTATTACTGGAGTGCCAGGCGCAGGTAAGAGTACTCTTATAGATGCTTTGGGAATGGATATCGTACAGAAAGGCAGTCGGTTGGCTGTGCTTGCTATCGACCCGAGCAGCTCTATAAGCAAGGGGTCGATACTTGGCGATAAGACACGTATGGAACAACTATCTACGCATCGTAATGCGTTTATTCGCCCTTCGCCTTCGGCAGGTTCGTTGGGCGGAGTGGCTCGTAAAACGAGGGAAACCATCATACTGTGCGAGGCGGCAGGCTTCGATGTGATATTTGTCGAAACCGTAGGGGTGGGGCAGTCGGAGACAGCGGTCCACTCTATGGTAGATTTTTTTCTACTGATACAACTCGCAGGTACGGGCGACGAACTGCAAGGTATAAAGCGAGGTATAATGGAGATGGCAGACGGCATTGTTATAAACAAAGCCGATGGTAGCAATATAGATAAGGCTAATATTGCCAAAAGCCATTTTACCAATGCTTTGCATCTATTTCCAATGCCACCTTCGGGGTGGTCGCCACGAGTACAGACCTGCTCGGCTTACGAGCATATCGGACTCGACATACTGTGGCAGATGGTAGAAGATTATGTCGATTTCACCAAGAAAAACGGATATTTCACTACAAAACGTTCGACTCAGTCTAAGTATTGGATGTACGAGACTATAGAGCAGTATCTGAAAAATAATTTCTACAACAACAAGCAGATAGAGATATTGTTACTCGAAGTAGAGAAGGAACTTTTGCAAAATAAGATAACACCTTTCGTAGCAGCACATAAACTGTTGAATACCTACAAAGATATTTTAATAAATCAATCACATAATAAATAACACGAGATGAAAAGATTAGCACTAATTACTATTGCCATACTTTGTGTAACGGCGACGTATGCACAGAAATCGAAAAAAACGTCGACTGCTGCCGTAGTAGCCCCGAAGACGGTAACCGAAATTACTTCGTACGCACTAGGTGTAAATATGCTTAGCGGACTCAAACAGAATGCCGAGCAGTATGGTATAAAACTCGATTGGAAGTGGGTGATAAAGGGACTCAAAGAGGCTTCCGAAGATAAGAGTCAGTTCAACGAGACAAAGCTGAGAGATGCGTTCGCTATGCTCGACAGCCTTGTGAAAGATAACAATAAGGAGAAAGCTAAGGTACAGAAAGATTTTCTCACTGAAAATGCTAAAAAAGAGGGAATAGTGGTAACTCCGTCGGGTTTGCAATACAAGGTGATTCGTATGGGGAACGGAGCTAAACCTACTGCCGATGACAAAGTGAAAGTGCAATATGAGGGTAAGACTATCGACGGAAAAGTATTCGATAGTTCGTATCAACGCGGTGAGCCAATTACATTCCCTTTGAGTAATGTAATAAAAGGTTGGGTAGAAGGGATACAACTGATGCCCGTAGGGTCGAAGTTTATGTTTTACATTCCTTCGGAACTTGCTTACGGTGAGCAGGGTGCAGGCGGCGGAGCCATAGAACCAAATTCGACTCTGATATTTGAGGTAGAGTTGCTCGAGATAAATCCGAAAGAAGACGAGCATGCCGACGAACATGGTAAAACCGACCAGCCGAGAATACGTTTTTGATACGAGATTAAACTTTTGGGAAGTAATATTGTCTATAGACTTCTGTAAATTGTTGCCTTTTTAGCTCAGTTGGTAGAGCAACGCATTCGTAATGCGTAGGTCGGGGGTTCGAGTCCCCCAAAAGGCTCTAAATCGGGGACTACAAATATAGTTATATATGCTTGGAGACTAATTTGTAAGAGCCGATTATTTATTTTATAAACCATATAATTCACCCTATTTAATATGAACAAATATAAGATACTAAAAGCAATATTGTGTGTCGTAGTAATGTCGAGTTACTCTTCGATTTATGCGCAGGAACGCCCTAAACTCGTAGTGGGCATAGTGGTAGACCAGATGAGGTGGGACTATCTGTATCGCTATTACGACCGTTATTCGGAGCGAGGTTTTCGTCGGCTTATGAACGAAGGATTCAACTGCCAGAATACGATGATAAACTATATCCCGACCGTTACTGCAGCGGGTCACGCTTCGATATTCACGGGTTCGGTGCCGAGCATACACAGCATAGTAGGCAACGACTTCATAGTGCAGAAATACGGCAAGTCGGTAGGAGCTACTTATGACGAAAACGTGCACGCAGTGGGTACCGACAGTTCGAAGGCGGGGCAATCGTCGCCCGTAAATCTAAGAGCTACTACTATCGGCGACGAGCTGAGGCTGGCTACCAATTTTCGAGCTAAAGTAGTAGGCGTATCGCTCAAAGATCGAGGTGCGATATTTCCTGCAGGACGTATGGCAAATGCTGCTTTTTGGCTCGATGAGAATACAGGCAATTGGATTAGCTCGTCGTGGTATATGGATTCGTTGCCGAAGTGGGTGGAGAAGTATAACTCTTCCGACAACGTACGAAAGTATATCGATAAGCCTTGGACGACATTATATCCGATCAATACATACACACAAAGCGTATCCGATGTGCGTTACGAATGGGAATATCTCGGCGATAAGTCTACGATCCAGTTCCCTATCGATTTCCGTAAGCTATTCGATAGCGGAAAACACAACTATGGACTGCTCAAGGACTCGCCTTGGGGCAATACTATCACCGCCGACTTCGCTAAGCAGGCTATAAGGTATTATAAGCTTGGAGTAGACGATGTTACCGACTTCCTGACAGTGAGTTTTTCGGCTACCGACTATGTCGGCCACCGATATGCTCCTAATTCGATAAAGACGGAAGACACATATCTCAGGCTCGACCGCGATATAGCATCGTTGCTCGAATACCTCGACGGCAAAGTAGGCAAAGACCAATATATCGTCTTCATTACAGCCGACCACGGAGGGGCACACAACGTACAATTTTTGTCGGACAATAAGGTAGAAGCTGCTTCGTGGAATAAATATATAATGTGCGACAGCCTCAATAAATACCTCAGTAAATCGTTTGGCAAAAAAGATATAGTGCTATCGCTCGACAACTATCAGGTAAACTTCAACTACCCGTCGATACGCAACGAAAGCAAAAAGGAAGAGATAATAAAGGCTTGTATCGATTTCTTCGAAAACATAGATGCGGTAATGTATGTAGTAGAGAATCGGAAGGTAAGCCAAGCCTCTATCCCTGCACCTATCAAAGAGCGTATCATAAACGGCTACAATCCACAACATTCGGGCGAGATACAACTCATATTGAAGCCGCATTATTGTGCACAATCGGCACCCAAAGGCACTACACACGGATTATGGAACCCGTACGACTCGCATATACCGCTTATATTTTTCGGAAAGGGTATCCCAAGTGGGCAGACGGTCAGAGAAGTATATATGACCGATATTGCTCCTACAGTAGCTGCTCTGTTGAAGATACAGATGCCGAGTGCTACGGTGGGTAAGGCGATAGAAGAAGTGTTTGTTTATAACAATAAATAGTCTTCTGCTCTACGATGAAAGATATTGTTTTCAACCATAAAGTGCCCGTACAGCTGAGGTTCAACGATGCCGATGCTTTGGGGCATATCAACAACTCGGTGTATTTCTCTTTTTACGACCTTGGTAAGACCGAATACTTCAAGACGGTACGCGGTAGGCATATCGATACGAAAGATATCGATGTGGTGGTAGTACACGCCGAAGTAGACTTTCTGTCGCCCGTATTCTTGTCGGACAATATAGAGGTACAGACTGCAGTGTCGTCTATCGGTAATAAGAGTTTCACGCTTGTGCAGCGTATCGTAGAGGTACCGACCGATACCGTAAAGTGTATTTGCAAGACCGTAATGGTCGGATTCGACCAAGCAACGCACGAGTCGAAACCCATTTCGGAGGAGTGGAAGAGTGCTATCTCCGAATACGAGCACAGACTTTTTTCGTAGATGACCGGCTGCTTGCAATATATCGTGTGGGACGTTGCACCCGACCTCTATGTGGTGGGGATACCGATACATTTGTATGGCGTATTCTTCGCATTGGGGCTTCTGGTCGGCGGTATGGCTGTAATACATCTTATGCGTCGATATACGGCGAGTCAGAGCTATCTGATTTATGCCTTTGTAGGCATATTGATAGGAGCGAGGCTTTTTCATTGTCTTTTTTACGACCCTATGTATTATGCTTCGCATGTGGCGGAGATATTTTTGCCTATCGAAGAAGAGGGTGGTAAGGTGGTGTTTGGCGGATTTCGGGGGCTTGCCTCTCACGGTGGGGTAGTGGGGCTTATGGTGGCTCTGGCTATATTTTCTCGTCGCAACGGACTTAATTATCTCGAAGTGTGCGATATATTTGCGGTAGCTACTCCGCTTACGGGCGGTTTTGTCCGCCTGGGCAATATGATGAACTCCGAGATACTGGGCATACCGACAGCTTCGCCGATGGCTTTCGTATTTAAATATGCCGACGATATACCGCGTTATCCAGTGGCACTATACGAGGCGTTGTGGTACTTTGCTCTATTCGTACTGCTGTGGTTTGTATACCGAGCCTACGGCAATAAGCATCGTCTTCGTGGACTATCGATGGGAATCGCTTGCACGGGAGTAGCTGTGTTTCGCTTCTTCATCGAGTTTATAAAAGAGAATCAAGAGTGCTATACGCTATTACTACCCATAAATATGGGGCAGATGCTTAGTATTCCTTTCGTAGTGGCAGGAGTATGGTTTATAGTAGCTGCAATACGACGCAAAAGTTAATATCATTGAAGGAATTTGCTACTCGACCGCTCAGCGTAACGAGTCGATAAATTTGGATATTAAAAAGATTTTTTCTAAGTTTGCATTCCGATTTTTATTTATATTGGGAGAAAATATATGAATAAAAAGCTGATTACCAGCTTCTTGACAGGTGAATGATGCCGTTTTCTCCGAAAGGGACTAATTAAAAACTTTATTATTCAAGAAAAGAACATTATGAGATTATTGAAAATTATTATTGCCATAGTACTGCTCATATCGAGCCTGTCGGCAATAGCGCAGACCAACACCCACAAACAAAAGAAAACCTCGCACGCACATAACGATATCCTTACTGCCTCGGACGACCTCGTGGGTCACGAGAGTTATAAGGCGTTTTACGGACAGTTGCCACCGCTTAAAAACAATGGATTTGTTGAGGAGTCGCAAGACGAGTTCGGAGAAGACATTGACGAAGATTTTGAGGTGCCGGCAGAAGACCTCTACGGGCTGTCTTGGACGTCGGAGTTTATCAATCCGTATAAGATAAGAATTGACGACCTACCCGATAGCACTTGGGTCGATTGTCGTGGCTTCATCTTTCCTATCAGACGCCAGAGCAATAATCGGATCACCTCCGACTTCGGGGCACGCCGTCGCCGTTACCATTACGGCACGGATATAGGACTCAAGGTAGGTGACTCGATAGTGTCGGTCTTTGACGGCACCGTGCGTATCGTTTCTTACGACGCACACGGCTATGGTAATTATATCGTCGTCCGCCACAACAACGGTCTGGAGTCGCTCTACGCCCACCTTTCGCAGACGATAGCAGTAGAAAACCAGAAGGTCAAGGCAGGAGAGCTTATCGGGCTTGGCGGTAACACAGGGCGTTCGACAGGTCCTCATCTGCATTTCGAATTTCGATTCTTGGGTAATCCGTTCAATACGAAGAAAATAATAGACTATTCGTCTGAAACTTGTCTCGCTTCGAATTATTGTATCACAAAAAACGAGACATTCAAACACAAAACCGATATCGAAAGGTTGAAGCAGCGCTCATATCACCGCGTACGCAGCGGCGAGACTCTATCGCAGATAGCACGACGTTATGGTATTACCGTAACAAAACTCTGTAAGCTAAACCACATAAGCCGTACCACAGTGATACGTCCCGGACGAACCATCAGATACCAATGAGACTCACTGCAGAAAGAGCATGTACTTATTGGCAATCACTATGATGAGAAAATAAATAATATAAAAAAGATATGGGGCTATCTTCGGATAGCCTCACATCTTTTTTATGGATACCTTGCGAGCAACTTTCAGATTACTCCTTAGCAATTCCCCGAAAACTATTTAGCAATTTACGGATTACTCCTTAGCGATTTTAGTTTACTCGCTTGACACTTTTGACAGCTTTGATTTTCAATAGTTTTTTTGTCAGCAATTCTATCTCGTCGTTGCTGTGAGCGAAAAGTGTGATATTACCGTAGAATGCTCCGTCGATAGTGCTGAAATTGATGTTTTTAATATTTATCTGTACCTTTTCGGATATTACGTTCACTATCTGTCGAAGCAGTCCTTGTCGGTCGATACCCTCTATCGAGAGGTTGATGAGGTACGAATTGTCCATATCTTTCTGCCAGTCGACGAGTACTATTCGATTTCCGTGAGTGGCTTTGATACGCTGAGCCTCGTCGCAGTCGAGTTTGTGTACAACGACGTGGTGATTATCTTCGAGGAAACCGACTATCTCATCGCCCTTTATGGGTTTGCAGCAGGGAGCGAGCCTTACGAGGTCGAACGCCATATCGTCTTTGGTGATATAATAGACCTCTTTGGGATTGATGTTGAGTTTAGTCACCTTTTTACCACCCATTATATTGAAGTTTTTGGTGAAAAAAGAGAATATGCTTGAGGCAGGACTTTGGAAAAGGCTCTTCGATACTTGCGTCAGGTCGACCTTTTGGCGCGCGACGTCGACGAAAAAGTCGTTGCGTTTGTCGTAATTGAAAAATGTTTTTACCTTATCGATATTGTCGTCTACGAGTTTCTGCCCGAAAAACACGAGCAGACGGTTTACCTTCTCGGCACCCTCCTTTTGCAGCTCGGTAACTTCGGGACGCAGAAATGAGCGTATCTTCGATATCGCGTTTTGTGTCTTGGCAAAGTCGAGCCATGCCGCTTCGGGCTGCTGTGTCTTGGAGGTGAGTATCTCTATTTGGTTGCCGCTTTTGAGTCGTTGCGATATTGGCACAAGGCGACTATCGATTTTACCGCCTATGCAGTGGTTGCCGATATCGGTGTGTAGGGCGTAGGCAAAGTCGAGAACCGTAGACTCTTGCGGCAGTCTCTTGATATCGCCTTTCGGAGTGAATACCACTATCTCTTTGGTATCGAGATTCATCTTGAACTTATCGACAAACTCTACCGTATCGATATTTTCGGTAGCCAGCAGTTCGCGTACGGAGTGGAACCATTCGTCGAATTCCGAATTGTCTTCGATACCGTTTTTGTATTTCCAATGAGCAGCCAGACCGCGTTCGGCTATCTCGTTCATTCGTTCGGTACGTATCTGCACCTCTACCCACGAGCCGATTTCGCCCTTGTCGCCGCGACGCATAACGGTAACGTGCAACGCCTGATAACCGTTTGCTTTGGGTGTCGATAGCCAGTTGCGGGTACGCGACGGATGCTCGGGATATAGCGAGGTAACGATACCGAATACCGTCCAGCAAAGCTCCTCTTCGCTCTTGTCTGCCTGTGGTTCGACTATGATACGCACAGCCAAGAGGTCGTATATTTCGTCGAAATTCACCTCTTTCTTCTCTTGCTTGCGGTATATCGAGTATGGCGATTTGATACGTGTGATGATGTTGTATTTTATCCCTCGTTGGTCGAGTTTCTCGCGTATCGGCACCAGAAAACTCTCTATCTTCTCTTCGAGCTTGGGCGTAATCTTGGTGATTTTCTCTTCGAGTTCGTGGTATAGCTTGGGTTGCTGATATTTAAGGCAGAGGTTTTCGAGTTCGGTTTTTATTTTGAAAAAACCGAGACGTTCGGCGAGTGGCACGTAGATAAATATCGTTTCGCCCGTTATTTTCTGTTGTTTCAGTGGCGGCATAGAGTCGAGAGTACGCATATTGTGGAGGCGGTCGGCAAGCTTTATCATTATCACCCGCACATCGGAGGGGATGGTAAGGATAAGCTTTTGGAAGTTTTCTGCCTGCTTCGAAACCGATTCGTGGAAGATGTCGCCCGAGATTTTCGTAAGCCCGTCGACAATATTTGCTATTGTCTCGCCGAACATATTGGCAATGTCTTCGACCGTGAAGTCGGTATCTTCAACCACGTCGTGCATCAGGGCGGCACATATCGAGGTCGACCCGAGCCCCATCTCTTCGACGCATATCTTTGCCACAGCCAGAGGGTGCAATATATACGGTTCGCCCGTACGACGTTTGACGCCTTCGTGGGCTTTGGCAGCAAACTCGAATGCCTTTGCTACGATTTCGAATTTATGTTTGTGGTTCGACGCCCCGTAGGCTCTTTGTAGGTCGTCGAACGCCTCGAGTACCATCTTGTCTTCTTCTTCTTTGGTATATACGTGCATATAGATATGGCTTTTGTGGTTGTAGATGCAAAAATAGTAAAAATATTTGTTGCTGGGTAGCTTTGTAGCGGCGGAGAAGCGTTTAAAATATCGTATGTGTGTATATGTATATATCATTCATCCTTTCGCCATATTATCAATAACATCGTATAATGTAATAAAAACATCTCTTTTACTGCCAAGTTGTAGACAGACAATGTACTATTATGGATTGGAAAAATTTTTCAAAAAAAACACGATTTTTTTGTCCGTTATTCGAAAAATAATTACTACCTTTGCGCTCGAATGGTGATTCAAAAATACCTCATTGGCTTGGGGTAGAATTGAAAAGGGAAT
>CAJPPQ010000041.1 GCA_905372605.1 Porphyromonadaceae bacterium | reverse complement strand
CAAACACTTTTTTGGCTACCTCGATGCCCGCTATTATGCCTGTGTCTTTGACTATTAGCCTCGAGCGTCCTATGGCATCTGCCGGGATACAGCAGAGCGTAGTATGGTCTCCATCACCTATATCTTCTGCCAACCAGTGTTTTATATCTTGTTCGAGCATCTTTTATCGGAGCTATTAAATTATTACTTACCGAATATTATTTTATAATCGATTGTTTATAACCTTTCTATACTTACATTGTTGTTTTTCAGACGATAAATAAAGCAACCCGTATTGAGGAAGGCATTATTTTGTTTCGTGAAGTTGAATGTAGACTGCTGCAAAGCAATATCTTGCGGGAAAATGAGTTGTTTGTTGGGCTGCAGAGCCTTACAGAAATATAGAGTAATATCGTACCCGAGCAGGTCGTAGTTCGGCGTGGATTGAGCCTTGCTGCGAGTCGGAAAATAGTTGTTGTACGACGATATGTATTTGTTTGTGGGAGCGGTATTAAAGAGTGAATAAGAGACAAAGTCTTTGTTTTTAAGCGACTTGTCTTTCTGTGCGTAATCGAAGATATTGTGCTCGGTTACAAAAGTAATGTTTCGTGTGTTGTTGTCGAACATATCGATAAGCTCCTGAAAATCACTTGTCTGGCACTGTCTTATTACCATAAGGTTATGTTTGTTGTTGTTTGCGATAGAAGCTATTTTGTCTTTCGATATGTCGTTGATATTCAGCCTTACATACCGTACCGATTTTGATTTCATTAGTCGTTCGAGCTGCTCGGGTAGTGTGTAAAAAGACTGCTCATTCTCCTCGTTAGAGAAGTATACCATATATATATTGTTGTCTTTGAATTTGTTGAAGATATTTGCAGCCACTATCTTGTCTAAGTCGTTAGGTACGGGGTTGAATTGATATTGCTGTGCATATCGGTCGGAATTGCTTATGTGAGAGGTGAACGGTACTACCTGCACGATATTATTTTTTTTCGCAAAACTTGCTACCTGAGTGATTTGTTCGGGATAGGCGGGTCCTATAATGAGGTCAATGTCTTTGGGTAGTTTACTTTTTACTATCTCTTGTGTTTTCGATGTCCCGAGCTGAGTATCGAAGGTATATACCTCCAGCGAAACACCACTTGTTTTGATGTCTTCCATTGCTATGAGCGAACCTCTATAGAAGTCGATGAAACGTTCGATATTGACGTTTCGCTCTTTTTCACCTATCGAGAAGGGCAGTAGGTAGGCTATCTTGTAAGTTCGTGTATTGTCGTCGGTTGTGTTGCCGAGCGTTTTTCCCGCAGATGCTATGAATATGGTATCTCCGTATTTTAGCCCTTCGGTCTGTAGACGAGGATTTCGGCGAAATAGGTCTTCTTTGCTGATATTGTATTGTTTACATATCCCGTATATAGTCTCTTTGGGCTGCACTAAATGATATAGTTCGTTTCCCGAAGTTTTGGGGATATTTTTCTCGTCGATGGGTATCTGCAAAATATCGCCCTTTTTGATGCCGTCTTGTGCGTAAGGATTAGCTTCTATAATCTCGTTGATAGAGACACCAAATTGTTTGCTAATGCTATACAAGGTCTCTTTTTTGTTTTTTACCTCGTATGTAACATACTTTTTTTTGACGTTTCGATTGCTTGTATTCGATTGGGGAGGCAATTGAGTATCATTTATCTGATTTATAACTCTCTCTTGCTCTTCTCCTTTGGTCATATTCGATATAGGAATCTTGAGAGTCTGCCCTATTTTGATGGTATTACCTTGTATTTCGGGGTTCATACCGACGATATCGCTTTGTTCGACTCCATACATTTTACTGATGGAATACAGAGTTTGTTTTGCTAATACCTTGTGTTCTATTACCTTTTTCTGAGAACTGCTTTTTTGCATAGACTTACTGTCATTACCCTTATTTACAGGTATGTATAGAGTCTGTCCTACTTTTATAGCTTCGGTGATACCCGGATTTGCCTTGTATATGTCTGCTTGCAATACATTGAATTTCTTGCTTATACGATATAGTCCTTCGCTTGCCTCTACCGTATATACATAGTATTCCACTCCGTTGATATTCTGTATAGGGTAGTTTTGGGCAGTACTTATTATACTTATCAAGAACGATATCGTTATGTATGTCAATTTTTTCATAAATGTCTTTTATTAAATAATTTGTTGATAGATAGTGTCATTGTTTTATAGCTACGATAGTTGTAAAGAAAGAGCTTTCATAGTATTTGCGGGCGATTTCCTTTTGTAGAGGATATCGTACACTGCATCGGCTATCGGAATATTCACTTGGAAATCTTCGTTTATCTCGTTGATACACTTGGTGGCATAGTATCCTTCGGCTATCATCTCCATCTCCATTTGAGCTGTTTTTACCGAATATCCTTTGCCTACCATCGTACCAAAAGTACGGTTGCGGCTGAAACGCGAATATGCCGTAACGAGCAAGTCGCCCAAATATACGCTCTCTTGCAAGTCGCGATGATGAGGGACGGCTGCATTGCAGAAGCGATTCATCTCTTGTATTGCATTGGAAATCAGTACTGCTTGGAAGTTGTCGCCATACTTGAGTCCGTGACAGATTCCTACTGCTATGGCATAAATGTTTTTCATCACCGACGACAATTCTATACCGTTAACATCTTCGCTTACATAGGTTTGCGTATAGCTATTGGTCATCATTGAGGCAATCTGTTTGGCGAGCTCGCGATTTTTACAGCCGATGGTAAGATACGACATACGTTCGAGCGCCACCTCTTCGGCGTGGCAAGGACCCGACAGTACCGCTATTTGCTCCATTGGTACGTTGTAGTGAGTATTGAAATATTCCGACAGTATCATATTTTCGTCGGGGACAATACCTTTTACTGCCGATACTATAATTTTTGAGTCTAACCTCATTTTGAGCCTCTTAAGCTGTGCCTTCAGGTAAGGCGACGGTATGGCAACAAACAGCATATCGGAGTTTTTTACTATGGTATTGATTTTCGATGAAAAATTAATCTTATTTACATCGAAATTGATGCCTGTAAGATAGTTGGGGTTTCGTCCCAGCGATTTGAACTGCTCTATCTTATCATCGTTTCTGATGTACCAGCCCATCTCTTCTGCATTGGTAAGCAACATCTTAGCTATTGCTGTTGCCCAACTGCCTCCTCCCAATACGGCTACTTTCATCTTTATACCTTTTTGAATAATTCCTTTTTCAGATAGCAAATTTACAATATATATTTCAAATGGATATATATCTGCTAATCGAATTTAAATAAAACACTACCGTTTTTTGAAAAATAGTTTTACGTTAGCCGCATCGGGCTTGAGCCTTGTACCTTTACACATAGGACACAGAGTAAGAGCTCTGTAACGCGCCATTATCACTCGGTATTGTATCTTGTACTGTTGGCTTTCGACGAAATCGAAATATTGATTGATACCGCCGAAATATTGGTTGCCTTCCCAGAGCATATTTACTTGTTTGTCTGTAAGTTCGCAGTATGGTTTGTGTATGGGGAAACCGCATTTCTCGGCGTTTAGTATCAGAGCCTGCTTCCATTCTTTGCCGCTCTCGCCTTTCCAGCACGATACGGCATCTTGATAGATGCTCAAACTTTTGTCGGGTACTACCAAATCGGGCGAAATACCTATCGTTTTGCCGAACCCCTCGCACTTGGGACAAGCACCCGCCGGACTATTGAAACTGAACATCTCTACAGACGGCTCTCTAAAGGTTGTACCGTCGGCTTCGAATGCTTGCGAGAATGTCTTGCTATGTGCCGTACCGTCGGTAAAATATACTACCTCGCACATATCGTGCCCCTCGAAGAAAGCCACTTGTACGGAGTCTGCAAGTCGGTTTTCGGTCTCTTTGCGTCTGTCGTTTTTTATGCGGTCTATCAGCAATTTAGGCGTATCTTTGTATGCCTTTTTATCTTCGAGAAAGGTATTGATTCTTACTGCCGTGCCATCTATAAAAATACGGCTGAATCCCTGTTGCTGAGATACTTGCAGATATTCGTCGATAGTACGCCCTTCGCTTAATATTATCGGCGAGAGCAGATATACTTCCGTATCGGGCGGCAAACCAATAATGAAATCGATGACATCTTTGATATTGTGGCGTTGAACGATACACCCCGACACAGGCGATACCGTTTTGCCGATGCGGGCAAACAGCAGCTTGAGGTACTCGTAAATCTCTGTGGATGTGCCTACCGTCGAACGCGGGTTGTTGCTGATAACCTTTTGTTCGATGGCGATTGCCGGCGGCAGACCGTTGATGTAGTCGACCTCAGGCTTGTTCATCCTTCCAAGGAACTGCCTAATATACGCCGAGAGGCTCTCGACATAGCGGCGTTGCCCCTCTGCAAACAGCGTATCGAATGCCAACGACGACTTGCCGCTACCCGATAGTCCGCTGATGGTGATAAATTTATTGTGCGGAATATCGACGTTTACGTTTTTGAGGTTGTGTGTACGTGCGTTGCGTATTTCTATCTTGGTGTCTGACATCGATGTTGCTTAGAATTTTGTTTTGCAAAGGTAATATTTTTTGTGTTGAATAGTGTAATTGTTGAAGTGTGTAAACGTTTAAGCGTGGAGATGCGTGAGGGATAGGAGCGGATACGAGACGCAGAATAGAATGAAGAATGAAAAAGTAAAAATGAAGAAATGGAGGGAGGTTGAAGCGTGGTATCGTTTAATTGTTTAAGCGGGGCGTTGGGCGTAGGCGGGCGTGTACGGATTATTGGTTTTTACTACGGAAATACGACCAAACGGTCGCGAAAGAGGTGAGCCAACCTATCGCCGCCACAGTAACGAATACCGCCACAATGTCCGATACCTTCACGAGCACGGGGTAGCTCTCGAGCATCGCCCCATCGCCCATAGTGATAAACCCAAACCGCCATTGCAGCAGGCAGACGATAGCCCCCACCGCTATGCCAGCCACCACGCCGATAAGCGACATAAGCCACCCCTCGACAACAAAAATACGCCGCACCCCGGCAGTAGTAAGTCCAAGATAACGCACGACGTCGATATCGCTGCGTTTGTCGATAAGCAACATCGATATAGAGCCTATAATATTGCATATAGCCACGAAGACCATAAACAAAAGGATGACGAAGACAATCATACGTTCAACCTTGATGATCTTGAAATAGTCTTGGTGCTGCTCGTTGCGGTTGCGTACGAGGTATCGGCTGCCGAGTAGTCTGTAGAGGCGTTGTTGCGTCTGTCGGATACGATGTACGTTGCGCAACTTGATATCGATAGCCGATACCGTAAGCGAATCGTAATCGTACATCTTACGTGCAAACTCGATAGGTACTATCAGAGTGTTGTCGTCGACTTCGGGCTGCTCCGACGAGAAGACACCGCAGACGAATAGCTCCCCTCGCTTGAAAGCTCCGTCGGGGCGTGCGAGGTTGACCCTCCCGCGTCGTTGAGGCACGTAGACGGTAAGCCCATTGACGTAGTCGACGCCTAAATTGAGCTTCGAGGCAAGCCCGATACCTACTGCCGCTACGTCGAAGTCGAAGTCGTATAGCTTAAACCTCCCGTCTATCATGAGCGAATCGAGGGCAAAGACACGCCGATAGTCTGAGTCGACGCCTTTGAGCGTGAATGGTGTACGGCTGTCGTAGTAGGCTATCAAGGCATCGTCTTGCAATACACAGGTCGCCGCCTCGACGTTGTCGATACTATCGAGTAACGCCTTAGCCTCTCGGCAGTCGAAGGTCTTGCCTCGAGCAGCCGTTATCTGCAGCTCGGGGTCGAAGGCGGCAAGCGACTTCTCGATAGTGGCTACAAAGCCGTTGAAGACCGACACGACACACACCAGAGCAGCCGTCGATACGACGACGCCAAGCACCGATATCGACGATATGATATTGATGGCGTTACGGCTCTTTTTCGAAAAGAGATAGCGAGAGGCGATAAAAAAGGTGAGTCGCAAGCCTCGCACCGAAGTCGAAAGTCGCTGCCCGATATTCATCCCTTGAGTAAACGGTCTATATTGTCGAGATAATTGAGAGTATCGTCGAGCACGAAAGTAATCTCGGGCACCACTCGCAACTGATGCCTTACCCGCCTGCCAAGCTCGAACCGCAACATCTTGCCGTCTGCCTTTACCTGTGCGAAGACCTCTGCAGCCCTTGCCTCGGGGAAAATACTTAGATAAACACGCGCTACGGCTAAGTCTGTAGACACCTTCACCTCCGATACCGATATAAGTACCCCCTGCAACTTCTTGGCATAAAGCAAAAGAATGTCGCCAAGCTCTTTCTGCAACATTCGGTTTATCTTTTCGTCTCTGGTCGGTTTCATATTGATATTGTCTATATACGGATAAAAAAAACTTTGGGGCAAAGTTAGATAAAATATTTGTACTTTTGCACCGTCGACTTCGATAGACTTCACGCTGTGGTCTATCGGTCTACGCCCAAGCTACCACCTGATAGCAACATAGAGAGAGAAAAAACATTTGCCTTACTAATCTTTAAGAATGAATATAGACCGAGAGAAGTTAGACCGCCTCACCCTGCAACTCAAAGACAAATCGTTGCGAGAGCAAGCCTTTTCGGGTATCGTCGAAATGCTCTCTAAGCCTATATATTGGCACATACGCAAGATGGTACTTTCGCACGAAGATGCCGACGACCTGCTGCAAAATACATTCCTCAAAGCGTGGCAAGCTATCGATTCGTTCAGAGGCGAAAGCCAGATACATACTTGGCTCTACAAGATAGCCTCCAACGAGACTCTTACGTTTCTGGCTCAGCAACGGATGAAAAACACTACCTCGTCGCTCGAAATGGAAGAGCTGCTGCTCAACAACCTCAGAGCCGACTCGTACTTCGACGGCGACGAACTCCAACGCCGACTCCAAGAGGCGATACTGACACTGCCCGAGAAACAACGACTCGTATTCAATATGCGATACTACGACAATATCCCATACGAAGAGATGGCTGCAATATGCAACAACTCGGTAGGAGCACTCAAAGCATCGTACCACCATGCAGTGAAAAAAATAGAGGCTATCTTCAAAGAAGAAGATTAAACTTTCTCCCTCTATTTCGTCTATAATGGAAAATCCGAAAATCAGATATTAAATATTTTTATAATAGCAAATAATAGAGTAATGCAGGCAATGAAACACAATTTCGACTTCGAGCGATGTAGTGACGAAAATCCTTTCCTTATTCCCGAAGGATATTTTGAAGAGTTCAATAAAAAAATCGGAAAAATTATAGCCCACCCACGACACCCATCGCTCACAGAGCGTCTCAGACAGTACAGATACGTAGCAGCCGCAGCAGCAGCAGTATTGATACTTGTGGCAGGAGCTTTTTTCGTAGAAGATTACTTCCATACTCCACAGAGCGAGCAGCAACGAGCAAAAGTAGCCGACTACAACGACTCTATAAACCAGATACTGATAGACGAGACAAGCGAATCGCTTATAGAAGACTACGTCATAGCAGAAGCAAACTAAAAGAGCCAACCGTCTCGTATACAGCAAAAGAAAACATACAAATCGGGGATATGAAAAGGAACATTGTAATAATACTAATTACAGCATTGTCGGCATTGTCGTATGCACAGCCTCCCTCGGATATACGCACTCAAATGGACGTAGAGAAGAATATCTTTTTCACTCAGCATATAGGGCTTACTCAGGAGCAGGCTCCTGAATTCTGGAATCTCTACAACGCTTATCAGAAAGAAGAAGCCGAGCTGCGTCAGCAAGAAGAGGAACTTATAGAAAAAGGTAGTGCCGACAACCTATCGGAAGCACAGTATGCACATATTAGGGCAAGCATAACCTCAAACGAAAAGAGGCGACGTGAGTCGAAAGACAACTTCTTCAAGCAACTCGACAAGATACTTACACCCAAGCAGATGATACTATTCTGCAAGACCACCAAAGAGTATCGAGGTATGCTGCTCCAACGCCTCAAACCCACTAACAGCAGACACAAAAAATAATAGCTTGTGTATTCGAAAAAATAATATTACTTTTGCACTGCCGAATAAAAAGATAATGGTTCCTTGACCGAGAGGCTAGGTAGCGGTCTGCAAAACCGTCAACAGCAGTTCGAATCTGCTAGGAACCTCAAAAAACGCTCTGCAATAATAAAGCAAAAAAGATTGTCGCCCTCCTTTTAACACTCGTTTGTAGGTGTATGGGAGGGCGACTTTTTTTGTATCTCTTTTTTCGCTCCGCTTAGCTCAATAGAGTTTCTCTTACAATCTCTGCTACCGACGGATGAGGCACGATAAGTCTGCCGAAACGCTCTGCCGTAAGTCTCTCTTCGATAGCAAGAGCGGCAGTAGCTATTATCTCCGAGGCAGGATTGCCTATCAGATGGCAACCGATTATGACGTCGTTGTCGTCGAAGATAAGTTTGCATAGTCCGTTACCACCTTCATTTTCGGCTACAAATCGTCCCGAGAAGGTCATCGGCAGTCGTTTCACTCGATACGCTTTGCCTTCGGCTTTCAGGCGGTCTTCGGTATAGCCTACCCCGGCTATTTCGGGATTGGTATATACGACCGACGGTATAGCATCGTAATTAATCGTATCGGCTCTGCCCGCAATATTATTTACCGCCACTTCCGCTTGGCGCGTAGCGGTATGAGCCAACATCGAAAGAGCAGTAATATCGCCGGCAGCATAGACGTTAGGCAGAGAGGTCTGCATACGCTCGTTTACCTCGATACCGTTACGGTAAGGTCTGAGTTCCAGCTTTTCGAGACCGTCGATACGCGGTCGGCGTCCTACACATAGTAGCACCTGCTCGGCGGCTAAAGTTCGTTCGTTGCCTTCGCTGTCGCTGAATATCACTTTGTTGTCGTCGAGCCTCGATACTTTCGAACCCACAAAAAAATCGATACCTTGTTTCGTATATTCTGCACGCAGCATAGCCGATATCTCCGAATCGACCGGCGGCAATATCTCGCCTGCCATCTCTACAACACTTACTTTGGCTCCAAACGTACCGAAAAGCCCTGCAAACTCCATACCGATAACCCCACCGCCTATTACAACGATAGACTCCGGTACCGACTTGAGCTCCAACGCCTCTTTCGAAGTGATATATCGGGCTGTATCTACTCCCGCAATAGGCGGAATAGCCACCTTAGAGCCGTTGCAAAGCAGCAGATTGCAAGCTTCGAACTCCTCGTCGCCTACCAAAATGGATATTTTATCGGCAGTATAGTGCTTTATCTCTGCCCGAGCGGCAACCATCTTTACTTCGGCAGCCGTCAGTCGTGCCCTGATACCTGCATTGAGTTTACGTACCACCTTATTCTTGCGTGAAACTATCTTTTCGTAGTCGAAACCGACATTCTCGGCTGCGATGCCGTATTTGCTTCCAAGTTTCGCATTATGGTATAGTTTGGCACTGTATAGAAGCGTCTTAGTAGGTATACAACCCTCGTTGAGACACACACCGCCAAAAGCATTCTCTTCGAAAACCACAACACTCAGACCGTAATGAGCAGCTCTCTCTGCTGCCGTATAGCCGGCAGGTCCACCGCCGATAATAGCCAAATCGTACATATCTTTATTTTTTATTATTAGATTTTTTCCGAAGAGCAAAGGTAGTACTTTTTGGCTATGCAAAAAAATGAATGTTTAAGCGTGTAGCGTTGAACTGTTAAAGAGAGAGATAATGGATAAAAAAAGAGCGTGTCGAAAATCGACACGCTCTTTTTTAGGGTTTTACCAACTTGCCTTCTTAACCCCCGGAATAAGTCCTTTCGA
>CAJPPQ010000040.1 GCA_905372605.1 Porphyromonadaceae bacterium | reverse complement strand
CGATTACGCCATTGCCATCAGAGCGGTTACCTCGATAGACGGTATGACTGCCGAATGGGCACGAATACCTTACGACGTACTCGAGACAGTGAGCCGCAGGGTAGTAAACGAAGTCAAAGGCGTCAATCGTGTCATATATGATATTACCTCCAAGCCGCCCGCAACGATAGAGTGGGAATAAACAACCGTCGGGGGCAAATGTCTTAACAGACAATATCTATTTGCGTCGGATTACGAGCAGCATTACAAACATAAAAAAGCTATTGAGCAACAATAGTTCATATCCAAATTTGTAATCGAAAAAATACATTGTAACGGCAGATACCGCATAAGTAAGAAGGGGCGAAAGTATTGCTACGAAAGGCAGTATTCGGTCTTTGATTTGCCATCGGGTGAAAAGCCCAAAGGCAAATAAGCCCAGAAGCGGACCGTATGCGTAACCGACTATGGTATATATGGTATCGAGAAGATTCTGATTTTTAATACTATCGAACATCAATATAACCAATACGAAAACCACACAGGTAGCTAAATATACTATTTGTCGGAGTCTTACCGAACTGTTTTCGTTGTCGGTATGGCGGAGGATATCTACGAAAAAGATAGTAGCAATACCGGTCATAGCCGAATCTGCCGAGTTGAATGTAGCAGCTATAATACCTACTACGAACATTATAGCCACAACAGGCAGAAAATAGTCGGCTGCAAACATCGGTACCAACGAGTTTAGGTTTTCGGGCAGTACTATGCCCGTTTGCGTCGAAAATATTATCATAAGAGCACCGAGAAAGAGCAGAAGCAGATTGAACGGTACGAAACAGCTGCCATACAGCAACATATTCTTGCGAGCTTCCGACAGATTGCGGCAAGAGAGAGTCGTCTGCATCATATCTTGCGATAGCCCTGTCATGGCGACGACTATAAATATCCCGCTGAAAAACTGTTTGAAGAAATTCCTATCGCTCACAAAATCGTCGACGACAAACGTTCGGCTCAGACCACTGCCCACTACCCTACCGACCGACTCGGATAGCGACCAACCCGATAATTGCATCATATTGGCTATCATCAATATTATGGTAACGATAAGCACAAGCGACTGTAGGGCATCGGTAAATACTATGGTCTTGATACCGCCACGAAACGTATACAACCAAATCATACACACACATATAACGACGGTAAGCCATATCGGGATATTCCACGACGCGAACAAGAATGTATGTAGCACAAGTACCGCCACATATAGTTTCGAGGCAGAGGTAACAATCTTCGATACAATGAAAAACCAAGCTCCCGTACGATGAGTATTACTGCCGAAACGCTCTCTGAGATAGCCGTATATCGACGTCAGATTGTTGCGATAGAATATGGGGAGAAGCACTGTGGCTACCACTATGTAACCGACTACAAAGCCCAGACACATTTGCAGGTATGTAAACTTGGCGGTAGCCACCATAGCCGGTACTGCCACAAGCGATATACCCGATACCGAAGAGCCTATCATACCGAAAGCCACAAGATACCACTTCGAGCGGCGTGAGGCTACGAAAAAATCGTTGTTGCTACGGCTGTGGCGTGAGGTGAAATACGAAAACAACATCAATACGGCCAAATAGCCTACGATTACAAGTATTACAGTTAGTTGCGACATATATATTATTTTTGTACGGCAAGCAAAATTAATACTATTTCCAAATATGACGCTCGAAAAAGACAGTGTACGTGGCGAACAACCAATACTATCGGATGAAAATATTTCTTTGAAAAAAAATCAATATTCTTGTTTTGTAAGAAAAAATTATTACTTTTGTAGCAGTTATTATTAAATATATTACTAATCGCCCTTGGGGGCACAAAAAAAATTTTATCATGGCTATCTTTTATAATAAGATTCAAAGACGAAATCCGTCGCTGAAGAAGGACGAAACGAAATTGTGGTATCCTGTGTTGCGTCGAGTAGACCAGGTGAAAGAGAAAGAGGTGGCAAAACAAATTGCCGACGAGACGACACTAAACCCGAAAGAAGCCGAAATGGCTGTAGCTCAGTTGAAGAAAGTGCTTATCAATGCACTCACAAATGGCAATAGCGTACAACTTGGCGATTGGGGCTCGTTCTATCTTTCTATCAGTAGTAAAGGGTCGGAAAAAGAAGACGACGTCAGTTCCGACAATGTAAAAAAAATCAACATCCGTTTCAAACCGGGCAAGGAGCTTAAAGAAGCTATCGAAAAAGCACAGTTTAGAGACGCTGCGGCATTGACCGAGAAGGCTCACAAAAAGAAGTGATTGCTTGTCTCAAAGAGAGTAAGATGGGTATCTGCGAAAATGTATATACCCGTCTTTATTTATATAGATAAATATCTGCAAAAATATACTTAGTTATCTATGAGAATATAGATAACTATCTATAAAAACATACTTAGTTATCTATGAGAATATAGATAACTATCTACGAAAATATACTTAGTTATCTATGAGAATATGGATAACTATCTACAAGATTTGAGGAAACACAAACTTAACTAATCTTGAACCTAAAAGGACATAAAACAAAAGAGCGAAGTACCCTCTGACGGCACTCCGCTCCTTTCTATGATATCCCTTGCGGGAGATTATCTGACAATAAGTTTCATCGCCTTACCATCGATTTTCACGATATAAGTACCTTGACTATAACCTGTAATATTTACCGTTTCGCCCGAACGATAACCGACATCGGAGTAAACCTTTTTGCCCGAAAGAGTAAATATTTCGAGCGTGCCGCTGCGGTTGACACTGAACGAATCGGTAGCCGGATTAGGCAATATTATGATACTTTCGGTATCGGCTAAGTCGGTATCGGTGGTGGTATTTTCGAACTTCAACCACAGAACAATAAATTCGCTCTCACCTTTGATAGTACGACGCAGTACGATATTGCTCTTGCCTGCCTTATGAGCGGTAATCTTGAGCCTTATGCCGACCACAGAGATATCTGCAAGGGTATTGTCTGCCCCATCGGTGATAGCATACTCGATACTTGCTCCCTTCGTGTCGACGGCGGGCAGTAGGGTATTCAGATTTACCATCTTTGTTTTGCCCACTTCGGCAGATACGGTATCGGCAAACGTTGTTAACGGTCGGTCGCCGCCGAAGTCGTCCATACAGAAGTAGGTGGGTATGGTAGTACCATATTGGTTGTGGCGAGTGCCGTCCATAGTAAAGGTAACATTTTTTACTACACCCAAACTGCGGAGGTCGAGCCACTGCCACGACTCTATAAGATAGTGGTCGGCGGGGTTCGACGAACGATAGTCGGCGAGATAGAAACTTACCGATTTGCCGTTGTCTGCCTTAGCCGTCAGTTTGACCCAGTCGCCGGTAGTGAATGGTGTATTTGCATCTTGTTTACCGTTGCTGTTTGTACCCGTACCGTGTATGGAGACATATTTTACCCAAGCATTGTTTGTAACATAACAACCTCTGATGCTATCGCCTTGAGGCTTGTGCGTCGGTACTACCATAGTGTGTCCCATCACGTGCGACGGATATACTACGGCATAGTTCGACGAACCGTTTACACCGTGTCCTACAACGGAGTTGAACTGGTCGGTGATAAATTGGTTCGGATCGAACGACTTGCTTGTCTTATTCGAATAACCGAAGAGTCCCCAAGTCTGAGAATATGGTATCATCGAATTGGCGAATGAGTACGAACCGCTATAGAAGGTATTCTTATAGTTAGGTACGGTATCGCCCCACCAGTAGCTTTCGGCAGGCAGATAGAGGTCGTCGAAAGTGGCGACCTTAGCCGTTCCATGCACGGTAACCACAATCTTGGCTTTGTGAGTATTGCCCCAAGCGTCTGTAACGACAAGAGTAACGACGTCGGTCTTTTGTGCCGTCAGATTGAGTTTGTCGGTGCTGCTCAGAGTATCTCTATGAGCGTTGGTCCACGAATATGTATATGGCACTACGCCTCCGTTGATATTGGCTCCGAGTAGAATAGACATATTCTCGTTTACGATAGTGTCTGCGGGCAGTGTAGAGGTCAGAGGTTGCGGAGCTCCGCTGAAATCGTCGATCATAATATTGCCCGTACCTTTCAGTACGACAGTCGTAATCTTACCGAATGCTTTGAGGTCGATAAATACCCATTTGCCTGCGGTAGCCGACAATGTACGCGAACCTACTCTTACGGTTCCTTTATAGGCATTGAGGCTTACGGCGGTATCCGATTTGAAATAGAAACCTGTGAGCGTCAGCCCTTCGGTACTGTTGTTTATCGTTACCGAAACACTGTCTCGTACGAGTTTGGCGGCTTTGTGGTTGTTGCTACCTTGTCCGTCGGTGATGGGTTTCACCTCGAAGCCCGAGAACTTTGCCGTACCGTCGACGAAATCGCCTGTGGCAACCGTTACGTTTTCGAAAGTAGATACTTCGGTCGGAGCATTTGGAGTAGAGAACGCACTTATTACTATTACCCCGCTAAGACTGCCGTAAGTGGTTTTAATTACAAAGTATGCTTTGTATTCCGATGAGCTATTGAGATTTCCGATAGTTACCTCTTTTTCTACACTTTTATTTATGTCGATACTATCGGCGGCAATCACTTGGGCTACCGACGGAGCAGCTTCCGACGATAGTTTTGCTAAGAAAAATACCTTACCGTTTACCAGAGTCTTGATTTTTGCCTTAGCACTATTAGCCTTTATATCGGTAATATACGGGTAGCCGGCAGCAAACTCGGGCGTAGGCAGTACAAACTCGTAGGCACCTATCGTCGGAGTCGACGCATTACGTGCTTTGCCGTCTATATCGGTAGTAACGTATCCGATAGGCAAGGCGGCAGCCAGACTGCCCAAATCGCTCAGGTCGAGCGACGACGACGGGTCTACAAACTGTGCCTGCTCTACGATAGAGTTTTGGTCGCCGCTGACGGTATTCCAACCGGCAAAGTTATATTTGGTACTTCCGATGGAGGCAATAGTATCAGAAGGAGTATAGTAGCCGTTGTTTTTGAATGTAATTCCTGCCAGATAGCCATTGTTGTTTAGATTATATACCTCACCTTTGGGAGCACTGTTCTGCAATATGTTGTTGGCAACCAGTACACCTTCGGTAAGATGGCTTTTATAGCCTGCAAAATGAATATTGCCGTGTGATAATCCGTTAGTATGTCTGATATTTATAGAGTTGTATACTATATCGACATTCTTCAGCGGTTCGTTGCATTCTATGCCGTATGAGGCGTATGTTCCACCCACACTGTCGATTATTATTTGGTTGTTGTAAACCTTGTTTCTTCCGGGCAACATCTCCTCTTTACCTGCTTGACGCAGATGCAACGGATAGGTTTTACCGGCAGTGCTATCGGCATAGAATCTATTACCTCGTATAATGGTATTACCCATCATTACGGCATCTACTCCTAAAAACTCGGAAATATTAGCCGTACCCGATATTGTGAAGGTATTGTTTTCTATAATACCGCCGTCTTCTTTAGTCATATAAATACATCTTCTACTCTGATTTACGAAGGTATTGCCTGCTATACGAGCTTCCTTTTGCTTAGGTAGTCGTACGAAATTCGTACCATAGATACATACTGCCACATTTCCTCCGTCGAGCGTACTATTCTCTAAGGTGAAATAGTCGGAATTTCTATAAAGAGAGTCGTTAGCTTCTACTTTGACGAGGTAATCGGCACTACTTTGGTAGGTCGAAGTACCTCGCGGAGCCTCTATACGACAGTTGCGTACGGTTACGTGGTTACTTATGTTGTTTACCAATATATTTGCCGGATAACCGAGTTTACCTGCCTTGACAGTGATATTTTCTATTGTAATATAGTCGGCACCGTTGATGGAGAATATGCCGAGTTTTTTGCCTTGAAATTTAGGCAGAACGTATTTGTCATATTGTATCGTTACATCTTGCGGGTTGCCGCTTTCCGACTTTATTGTAATAGTGTTTTCGGGCGAAGCTCCCGGTATATGCGGTATTACAACAGTCTGGTCGTATATGCCGTTTACGATGTTAAATACCACTTTGCCGTCGATACCGTTTTTCATAGCATCGATAGCAGCTTTGATAGTCGGATAGTCTGACGAACCGTCGCCGACAGTGTATGTACCGCTGAAGCCTCCTACTATATTACGCGAAGCGGTAGCGGTAGTACTTGGAGTAGTCCATCGCGTACCTGTCTTTACGGAGTCGAGTTTTGCTGTTACTGTGTTGCCTATCGTTGCCGACGGCGATGCATCGTACACGAGCCAGAACTTATATACACCCTCTTTGACGATAGCCGTAGAGCCGTTGATACGAAGCACGGCAGTGTCGTTGTGGGCATATTCGTTGTGTGCGACGAAACGGTCGTTGATTCCCGTAGTGTAGAGTCTTACTTTCGATATATCGGCTCCGATATTTGTGCTACCTACTGTCGAGAAGTCGAACGAAGATATATTGAGCGTATCGCGTTCGCCTTCGACCGATACGTCAATCTTCAACATCTGTTCTTGTGCTCCTTTCAATAAGTTGCTACCCTGTACAGCCGTAGCCGTGATATTGCTTATCGCCAACGGACGCGGTACAATTGAATATACCTCTATCTCCCAACCTTTGTTGTACGTACCTTTGGGGTCTTTGAATTCTATCGTAAGCGAACCGTCGGCTGCAGAAGATACGATAGGTTTAGGCAAATTATCTCCTACCAGTATTGTACCCGAATAGTCTGCTATCTCTTCGCCTGCTACGCCGCCGTTACGTACGATGAAATGGTCTCCATTATCTGTATTAATATAATTAAATACTATTTTGATTACTTCTCCCGCACGCGGCTTGAATGTAACAGCTCCCGAAGCGGTAGATTTATAGTTGGTATTAGGACCGCCGTTGTCGTAGAACATCAACTTACCGTTAACATTTACCACATCGTCGCCTCGGAAGAGATAAACGTTTTTCACCTCGCGCCGACCGGCAGGGTCGCCGTTGGCAACGGTATGGGCAGTGCCGCCTACGTTGATTTCCGAAACGAGAGCATCCATAAAGCTGCCCGATGTAGCCGTGCTGTCGATGTCGTAAGTAACCCAGAAATAGTTGTTGCCCGCACTCAAAGCGAATGGCTGTGCAAGGGCGATAACGGCATTAGCCGACAACGGAGCTTGCAGCGTACCTACCAACGAATCGGTAGCAAAACCGGTTCCGTCGCTGTGGTATAACGATACTTTTTTTACTTTCGACTCGCAGCCTTTAAGACCTACATTGACCGAATTTAACGTAAGAGGCAATAGTTCGCCCGAGGTAACTACGTTGAGACCGATTATTTCGGCTTTCGTAGTACCTGGCGTAACGAACGAAGTATCTTTCTGTACCACATCGACCCGAGAGAAAGTCATCGGTACCGACTGATGCAGGCTGACGATAGCTTTCCAACCTTTAGCTGTATAGTTAGAGTAATTAGTATTGGGGTTGAATACTATAGTCAGAGCTCCGTCGGCAGAATTAGAGCGGACTGTCGTGCCGGGACCTGTATTCTTATTTGAAGGCTGGGCTTTCCACAGCAGAGTGCCACTTGTGCCTACACCGCTGTATATCTCGAACTTCGCTTTTGTACCAAAACTATTGCTGCTCATATAAATAGCGAACTCGGAGAAATCTATCTGTACCTTACTATTGGGTATACCAGGTAGGAAGGTAATGACTTGGTTGCTCGTTCCTTCCTCATAGTTGTTGTTGTATGTGGTTTTTTTGTTGATAAACTGCCAATCGCCGTATATGGTCTTGCTGAATGTACCGACAGCGGATACGTACGTGTTGTTTACGGTGAGGCTTCCCGTTGGGTGCGGTGCTGTGGTAGTATGTGTGGTGCCGCCTACTACTACCGACGTACAACCGGCGTCGATGGAAGCTCCTTGTGCGGCATCTGTTTTAATATCGTATTTTAATAGAAAATAGTTGTTGCCTTCCAGTAACGTCTGCGGAGTAGCGAGTGTTATATCGAAGTTGTCGGCAGCGACGTTTACCTCGCCTACCTTATGAGCTACACCTGTGGTATCGTTGCCAAGATAGTAGAGGTATGCCTTTTCGATGTTGGCAAATGTACCGTTTGTATTGAAATTGAGTTTCGATACCGATAGCGGATTGTCGTTGTCGGAAGTAGCGATATTAATAGATAATACGGGCTGTTTTTTGTCGCCGGCTGCTACTTCGGCAGGTGTCTGCTTCAACGTAACGTTGTCTAAAGTCATATTCTGTGGCGTATACTCTTCGACTACGGCTGCGAATCCCGGTTTCGGATAGCCGGTAGTACTTTTGAGATATACGGTCAGAGCTCCATCTGCTGCAGAAGATTTCAGAGTGAGAGGTGTAGGATTTTTCAGCAATGTAGCGATAAGACTATCGTTGGCGATGTTTTTACCGTTATAAACTTTTAGAATATCGTTATATCCTGTATTGGAGGTATTGAATAGCTGTAGCGAAGAGAATGTAACTTTTATCTTCTTGCCTGCATTGGTAGGCGCGAACGTAACACGTCCTTCGAAATCTCGAGAAATATTGCCCGAGGCTCCACCGTCGTCGTAGAAATTGACGGGCGTAGAGCCAATAAGATATATCGCAGGAGTAGACGACATAAGTACGTCGCCTGTAGGTGTTTGCGGGGTTATAGTCGGTGTTATGAGTTTTACCGTCGCTTTCCAACCGCTGCCCGTACCGTTGGTATTACTGAAGAATACCGTAACCGACCCATCGGCTGCCGAAGAGGTAAAGACGGTATTGCCCATATTCATTGCATAAGTAGCGTCGCCGCCGGAAGGCAACGAATACTCTATATTGCCAAACCCGTCGTCTTCGGAATCGAGACTTTTAGCTCCATTCCAGAGTACTATTTTACTGCCTCCTTGCAGGTCGATGGTATCAAATACGATTTGAATCATCTTCCCTATGGGAGGAATAAAAGTAATACCCGTTACTTGTTGTGCCGTCGGTATCGGACCGACATCTCCGCCTGCGTCGTAAAAGAGCAGGTCGCTTGTTACGGCTTGTGTCTTTTCTTGTCCGTCGGTACCCGGCATATTTACGCTTTGCTGGGCAAAAAGTCTGACCGAAAACAGACACATTACAAGCAAAATAATGTTCAATTTTTTCATCTATATTACTATTTTTAAATTAATAAATCGACATATTCGACCAATAGCAACATAGCGAGACAAGGTTATAACTCCCCAATCGAACGGGATGCAACTGCTTCAAAATATCGCCTTTATCGGTATAAAGTGAAACATTTCTGTCCTTAGCTCTTAACCCCGAAAGCTATGTACTATAGCAATCTCTACGGCAGGTTTTCTGACTCGTTTCGCAGTCTATAAGAGCCTTCCCGAACAAAATTCAGTGGCAAAAGCGGTATATATAGACCGATTTCATTGAAACTTACAGCAGCGGGTACTGTTTGGGATTTACACCCAATTCCCTCTCTAACACACAATTAGTAGCAGTGCGTCATCACCGTAAAAATCGGCTGCAAAGGTAATAAAATTTTACAAACTACATAGCAATAAAAAATCGTCTTTTACGATAAAACGAGTTCCGTTGTATCGTAAAAAAATCATCTTCATCTGTAGATACTTTTATTACAAATGAAGATGACTGTAAAAAAGGAGTCTTTTCTCTGCTTTCTCTATTCGTTCTTGTCGGGCGAGTCGGTACGGTTTTTTATTCTCAGTATCACAACACGCTGATTGAAACGACGGTAAAAGTACTTCAACTTATACAGCATTCGGAATACGAACGGATAACGTCCATTTTCGTAATCGCTCATATAATACTCGGTCTTCAGATGTATTTTCGGGTTCCAT